>NZ_LDUL01000042.1:0-86368 GCF_001043615.1 Burkholderia sp. LK4 | reverse complement strand
CCGTACCGGCGAATGGTTCGCGCATCAGCACTTCGGCTTCGAGCCTGACCTGATCACGATGGCCAAGGGCCTCACGTCGGGCTACGTGCCGATGGGTGCCGTCGGCATTCACGAGCGCGTGGCGCGGCCGATCATCGACAACGGCGAATTCAACCACGGCCTCACGTACTCGGGCCACCCGGTGGCGGCAGCCGTCGCGGTCGCGAACCTGAAGCTGCTGCGCGACGAAGGGATCGTCGAGCGCGTGAAGAACGACATCGGGCCGTACTTCCAGCGCCGGCTGCGCGATGCGCTGGGCGACCATCCGATCGTCGGAGAGATTTCGGGAGCGGGGCTCGTGGCGGGCGTTCAGCTTGCGCGCGACCGGAACCGGCGCGAGCGGTTCGGTGCGAATGTCGATATCGGGACGATCTGCCGCGACTTCTGCTTCAACGGCAACCTGATCATGCGTGCGACCGGCGACCGGATGCTGCTGTCGCCGCCGCTCGTGATTCGCGAGGCGGAGGTCGACGAGATCGTCGACAAGGCGAAACGGGCGTTCGATGCGACGGCGCAGCGGGTGGGGTACGCACGGTAAGCCGGTATCTGGGTAGCTAGCTGCGTGCGGACGCGGGCGTCGAATGACATGGCGCCCGCGTCGCTCGGAGCACGCGCGACGCCAAAACGAAAAGGGCCTGCGTCGTGAGACGCAGGCCCTTGAATTCTTTGGTGGGCGGTACTGGGATCGAACCAGTGACCCCTGCCGTGTGAACCGGAAAATTGACACTGCGGAGACTGCAGGTTACTAGAGTTCCCCTTTTATATCAATACTCTAGGTAGCCAGACTTCCCCTGAGGTAACTCAAATTCCCGTCATCAATGTGCCAAATTTGTGCCAAAGGACAGGCCTGCGGCCTGCTCCAAATCGCCAATCGAACGGTCGAATTTGCTCAGGTGACGATCGAGGCGAAGCCGGTCATGTTCGACAAAATGCGCTAGCCTGACCTGGCTCTCACGAACCTCGCGCGCGGCTGTGTGTTCGAGTTGGGCTCGGAACCTGGTCAGGGTTTTCGCCGTGACCTTCCCGGCAGCGCCGTGGGTCAATGCGACCTTGCGCCGCCCCAATCCCTTGAGAAGCGGGCGGGCGGCCTCAATCGCATCAAGGCGGACTTCCCAGCCGAAGATTTCGTGCAACAGCTCATTGCTCCCAGAGAGCAACGCCATCCAGGCCGCCGTGCTCAAAGCATGCCTGGCGCGAGCCATGGACATCGCGCGGTCGCTTGCATACGCGCGCTGCTTGCGGCCCTCGGCGGCTGTCACGCCGGTGTCGTCGTACCCGTAGAACAGGCTTTCGACATCCCTTTGTGTACCGGCGATGGCCTGGAGCCGCATCGCTAGCTCTTGAGAGACATGAAGCGGCAAGTCACGCACGCGTTGGCATACGGCCTGATCCCTATTGCCCTCGTCATCCTCTTTGCGCATCTCATCCTTGCGTATATCGAGGATGGCGTGCACCAACAGGCCGCTGAGTGCCTGGTCGGTCATGCTGGCGTAGCTACTTCGCCCCTCGCGCATATCGGATTCCCTCAAGTTCCCTCTCGTTCACTGACGTGATTATGAGAAGCCACTGGTGGTTCTGCAAGACCCATCGAATTGAGACGGGGAGTCAAGAAATGTTCCTTAAGTGTCCTCACGCTCGGGATTCGTCCGTACCAACAATCACCACGTTTGGTCACTCAGGGGCACGAGAAGAAAATGCAGGAACGCGATTACGAGCTGGCTGCAAAGCTGAGCCGCGCCGGCGACGATATGTTGGTTGGTCCTGTCGAAGTCGCTGCACTGACAGGTCTCAGTCCGATCACCATCGGCAAGCGCAAGGTCACTTCCATGCCCGAGCCGGTGCCAGGCATTCGCCGCTTGCTTTGGCGCATGGGCGATGTTCGGCAATGGATGCGTCGGCGTAGCGGCATTGACGAATCCGTAGCCGAGGCTCGGCCGGGCCGTCGCGGCCGCCCTACTAAGGCTGAAGAGGTCTCCCGTCGCATGAGCGCACAGTAACTGGCGCGCGCATGACGAGATTCATCCCGCTGCCAGACGAGATAGATCTTTCGGAGAGGCACATTACCTTGAGGAACGATCTGGTCGTTGCATCACATGGCCTCAAAACACTGGCGGAACAACGCATCATTAAATCGTGCGCGGCAAAGCTCGATAGCTGCCGCCTCGATCAGGGCCGCTACAAGATCAAGCTGTCGGCCGCTGAATATGCGGAGACGTTCGGTCTAGATGCGAATACGGCATATGAGCAACTGAAAACAGTTGCCCGGTCACTACTAGATCGGACGATCCGACGTGAAGAGCAGACCAAGCGCGGCACGAAAGTGCACCTCGATCACTGGGTCAGTGGCATTACATACCACGAGGGTGCCGCGTGGGTTGAGCTCCGTTTCAGCCATGAAGCCACGCCATATTTGACGATGCTGCGCGGCAATCACACGACCTACATGCTCAAGCAGGCGGCTGGCCTGCGGTCGATCTACTCCTGGCGTTTGCTTGAGCTACTGATGCAGTTCAAGAGCACTGGCTGGCGGCATATCGACGTCGATGAATTTGCGATGGCCCTGGATGTGAAACCGAGCCATAGAAACAACTTTGCTCAACTTCGCCGCTGGATCATCGAGCCCGCAGTGAAAGAGTTGGTCGAGAAAGATGGTTGGTCGATTACTTGGGTACCTATCAAGGCCGGGCGCAAGGTTACGGCCTTGCGGTTCACGTTTAGCCGAGCTCGGCAAGGTCGCCTGGAATTCTGAACATGAACAACAAAATGACGATTGAAGAGCAGCTCTCAACGAAGCGTCAGGTGCTTTTCTGCCTGGGCATGTCTGCGTGCTCGTTGATTTGCGGATGGCCGTTTCCGGCTCCAGGGGTGTTTTCGCTGCTGACATACCGAACGACATGGGCCGTGCTCACGTTGGCGCTCCTCGTCATCACGATTGCCGTTGATGGGAATCTTTGGCTGCTACGCAACGAGGGAAAAACGCCTGCCGACTACTACGCCCGCAAGCATTGGTGGCTCCACGCCCTCGATTGGGAGCTTCACTTTTGTTGGCTGCGTTGGTTCGAAAAATCTCGCACGAAAGGAGGCCGCTCATGAAGCGATCTGCATTGCTTCGACTGCTCGGGGCCGCAGCGGCGTGGGCGGCCGCGCTCCCGGCCTTCGCCGACAACATGACGCTGGGGGAAATCAGTCAGGCGGCCGCCCGCTCCGGTGACAAGTCGCGCCAGGCGCTCATTACCATCTACGGAAACGTTGTCAACAATCCCCTAGCGACGGGTGGTGCCGGCGGCAGCGATACGATACTGGCCGGAATCTTCCAAGTCGCGAACGGTGCGCTGCTGGTCATCGGCGCGTTCTTCGCGTGCTATGTGATGTTCCGGAAGGTGTCGCAGACAGCGCACGACGGCGCTGTGTTCGATCGCGAAAAGCACACCATGTGGGGGCCGATCCGGATCGTGTGGGGTTTGGCTGCACTCGTGCCGACGGCAAATGGTTGGTCGCTCTCGCAGCTGCTGATGCTGTGGTCGGCGTCGGTTATGGGTATCGGTGTGGCAAACATCGGCGTCGACGCCGCCGTCGCAGCGTTCAACGACGGGAAGGGAATGGTGTTGCAGCCCGTCATGCCCAGTACGAATGCGCTGGCCCATAAGATCTTCGAGATCGAGCTTTGCCGGCATGGACTTAACGCAAGCTTAGCTATGGCGTCTAGCGGAGGGGGACTCCTTCCCGAAGACAGCTATATGCAAACCCAGGCGACGGACACCGGGTTCCTACTAGCCAACAAGAGTTTCGTATGCGGCGGTGCCAACGTCGATCCGGACCTCGCATCGCAGCCGAGCTCGACGAGTTGGTTCTCGAGCACGATCGACGTTGCCGAAGTCCGCAGGGCCCACCTCCAAGCGCTCTCCAGCATGGAAAAATCGCTGAGCGAATCAGCACGGCAATTCGTGAATGCGGTAACGATCCGCACCACGAGTGGTGGCAGCACACTGCCGGACGCAGAGATCGCGATCCAGTCGGCGGCCCAGCAGTATGAAAATACCGTCAATTCGATGGCCGCCACGAAGCAGGGCAATATTGGGGAGCTGGCCAGTCAGCTCAGCTCATCCATCAAGGAAGGGGGATGGTGGACGTTGGGTCAGTGGTATCAAACTTTCGCGGCGGCCAACACGAAGCTGTCTGATGCTGTAGCAGGCAAAGCAACGACATTCAGTGCGTCGATCAGCGGCGACCCTGGCATGATGACCGTCTACACGATGGCCTTGAATGCGTACCAGGCGCAACAGGGCAGAGCTACAACGACGCACGCTACTCCGCTTGGCACGCAACGACAGGACGATGGCGGCAACATCTTCGCGAAGCTGTTCAGCTCGCCCGGGCAAGCGCTAACGGGAGCGATTACCAACATCAACGATGGTGGCGAGTCGCGTGGCCAAATCAACCCGCTTATCAAGATGAAAAACCTCGGCGACCACCTTACTGGTGTCGCCGAGATCGGTCTTGCTGGATACCTGACTGCCAAGGGCCTTGAAAAGACCAGCGAAAGTTTCAGCATCGCAGGTTTGGCATCTCGAGTAGCCGACGCCAGCGGTGCGATCAGTTTCATTAAAGGCGCGCTGGATGGTGCCGGGCCCATCATCATGATGATCATCATCGCCGCGTTGCTGCTCGGTCTCGGCCTATCGACCTACCTGCCGATGGTGCCGTTCGTCATCTGGTTCGGCGCAGCCGTGAACTGGCTCGTCGTTGTCGGGGAAGGCGTGATCGCGGCCCCGCTATGGGCAATCACGCACTTGGGCGGGGAAGGCGACGGTTTCGGTCACAAAACCGCCCACGGCTACATCTTCCTACTGGAAATGATGGTTCGCCCCGTCCTCATGGTGATCGGCTTCTTCCTTGGCGGCGCAGGGATCATCGCCGGCGGAACGTTGCTGAACGAAGGCTTCGGCATCGCCCTTGCTAACGCGCAGTTTGACTCGTTGACTGGCATTGGCTCGATTCTGGCGTATTGCACGATTTATTTTTCGATGTGTCTCAACCTCGTGCATAGCTGCTTCAATTTGATCTTCCTGGTCCCCGACAAGGTCATCAACTGGGTAGGGGGCGTCGCGCCGGCAATGATCGGTGGCGACCATAGCGAGAGGACCAAAACCGCGCTCAATACCATGCTGGCAAAGTTCGATATTCGCCCGTCAGGCGGAGGTGGCAAGCGCCCGCTCGCTGGGACGAGTCCTGCATCCAAGTCTGATGGCATCAGGGAATAGGAGCATGCTATGCGATTGCTGAGACTTGCATCGGAGCTGTTCTATGTCGCGACATCCGTGCTGGCCGCGCTCCCCGCATTCGTGTATTCGGTATGGGGCGGGAAATTCCTGCACTCCGGCGCGGCCTTTGTGACCATGGTTGCATCTGTCACGTGGGTCGCGGGCGGTCTCCTGTTGCTATCGAAATGGCGCCGATCGCGCGACAGCGACATGCGGAAGCTAATCGTCTCGATTGCGCCGAGCTTCCGGCCACAGGTTGAGCTTGCCGACTATCTCAACACGCGGTATGTCGGCATTGACACCGTGACGGGCAGAGTGGTTGTCGTTGATCGTGAGAAGAATGTCGCGAAATGCGAGCCGATCACCTACATTCAAAGCGCCGAGGTGAGCGACACCGGCGACGCGGTCCATTCCGCGTTTACGTTCAACTTCCGGGACTTTGCCAATCCCTCGATGCAGATTCGGGTCAACCGACTTCACGCCGAAGATACTAGCGCTCGTATCCGGCATGCGTTGGGACGTGCGGCGTAGCGGATGGATACTAATCGACCAGGCCTAACGGCTCGGTATTGATATACATACAACGCGCACGATCTCATGCTCGGCAAAGCGTCTCGTGTGTGTCCTGACACACGCACACGAAATCTCCACCCACCACCTATTGCAGAGGTGATGACATGGCAACCAAACGTCCTATCAGTCCGGACGCACTCCGGTTTGAAATCGCACGCCTTCAGTCGGCGAACGCCCTCATGCGTGCGGCCAATAAGGCGCTGGCGAAGGGCGATAATGCAGCCCTAAGCGACATGGGTTTTTCGCGCGAGCAAGTTGACGAACTGCGGAGGCATGGAGGTTTTCCGCCGACATCGATCGGTAATAACACGCGGATGCTTACGTACTTGCGATCAATTTAAGGGCTCCATCCAGCGTCAATGAACGCCCTTCACGCACTGACCTGGAAGGGTGGACTTAACAGGTTTGGCGCGCGGACGGAGCCTTGTGGCGCCATTGCTATCTTCGTTGCGCGCGAAAGTCCGTCTGTACCGACCTCACATGAAATAGTATTATTGGCAACCAGCGCCGACTCAAAACCATATATATCGGTACATCGGGGGACCAATCTTTGCGGATCAATCACGCTGCTCAGATCTGCGCGCTTTCGCCATCAGAGCTTGAGGAATTCGTCAACGACTGGCTTGCCCAGCGTTGCAAGGACTACCACAGCCACGAGCTGTGGCGGGGTACGGGCGACATGGGCCGCGATGCAACAGGCTACGTCACAGACCGCCGCATGGAAGGCCCATGGGACAACTTTCAGTGTAAGCAGCTTAGCTCGAAGCTGTCCGAGGCATCAGCGTTCATTGAGCTCGGCAAGATCTTCAAACATTCGGCCGACGGCTGGTTTTCACTTCCGCGCGCCTATATCTACGTCGCGCCAGTCGGTGTCGTACGGAATGTCCGACATTTTGTCGCGCATCCCGAGCAATTCAGGCAGGCTTTCCTGGACCGATGGGACGCCGCTATCGCCGGCGAGCTCGTGGAGAACCAGGTCGTGAAATTGACTCCCGAGATTGAGGCCAAGATCCGATCGTTCGACTTCACGAAGGTGGATTGGCTCGACGCGAATCGCCTCGTCAACGATCCCTCTTGTAAGCCTGCTTTGGTGGCGTGGTTTGGCGCTGACCCGGGGCCTGGGCCGAGGGGCGTGGTGCCGGACGAGATTCAGGCCAGTGAGTCAGCCTACATCGGCCAGCTTCTAAAGGTGTACGAGGAAAAGGGGCCGGGGGTCTATCCCGACGCGGCGGCGGCACTTGCCTGTCCAGAGTTCGGACCGCATCTGCGCGCCCAGCGTACGCGCTTCTTCGATTCGGTCGCGTTTGATCGGTTCTACCGCGATTCCACACCTGATGGGTACTTGAAGAACTTTAAGGATGAGATTTACCACGGAGTGCTCGATGTCCATTCCGGCGCGCATCCGGGCCGCTACGTTCGGCTCAGTCAAGTGATGCAACAGGCAGCCATCTTGCAGCCGTCCGGCGTGCTGGGCAAGCATGCCGGCCCGCAAGTCAAGCAAGGCACCTGCCACCAGTTTGCGAATGACGGGCTGATGCCATGGGACCGTTAGATCACAATAGGGCGGGCGTACCGCCGTTCAATAGCACGCTTGAGACCGGGATACGGGCTCTAGTGGTGCTCGAGGCTTTCTACCCGCGCCGCTGCGACCTATTGGAAATGACCTGGCTTGACCATCTGGTCGTGCATACCGGCGACCTCAACGGCTCGGACGTACCGGAAAGCTTGCACCCGGATCTCCCGAACCGCGCCGGCGAGTTGCTTGTGCGCCGCCAGTTAGTCGAGAAAAGCCTGCGCTTAATGCAGCAGGTACATCTCGTCGAAATGTTTGAGACAAAGGATGGAATCACGTTCGGCGCAAGCGAAGACGCGCCCAGCTACCTGGACCTGCTACAGACGCCATACTCGCTTGCGCTCAAAGATCGCGCCAAGTGGATGGCGAATCGCTTCGCGGACATGGAAACCTCAGAGATGAGAGCGCTGATCGAATCGCGCATCGGGCGCTGGACCGCCGAATTCCATATCGACGCGTTGTCTCCGAGGCTTTTGAAATGAACGGCATTCGTCTGCGTCATCTGGTTTTCACTGGCCCGAACGTTGAGACCGCCGAACTTGAGTTCGACGAAGGTTTGAACATCGTCTTCGGTGCATCTAATACCGGAAAGTCTTTTGCGTCGAAGACCATTCTTTTCATGCTCGGGGCATTGACGAGCCTGCCTGAGACTGAGGAAATCGCGGCCTATGATGGTGCTTGGCTCGGCCTCACCTTAGCAGATCAGGGCGACTTCACGCTCTATCGGGCGACGCGCGGTGGGCACCTCAAGCTATATGCCGGCCTGCACAAAGGCACGCCCACGGACAGTGGCGAATTGCTGCGTGAAAAGCACGACTACAAGCGCACCGATACCGTCTCGCATCGGCTACTCGATGCAATCGGTTTAGCCAATAAGTGGGTTGTGCGTGACGGCAACGGCAAAAAGGACTCATTGTCCATTCGCCTGTTATCGAAGTATGCCGTGGTGGCCGAGAACGACATCATGTCCGAGGTCAGCCCTGTCTATCTTTCGGGAAATCCGTCAGAGCGCCCCTTCGAGCAGAACCTCTTCAAGCTCCTCCTCACTGGCAAAGATGATGCGGCCGCCGTGACGGTCCCCAAGGAAACGGAGCGCCGAGCCGCAAAGGCCGCGAAGATTGAGCTGGTCGACGAACTTCTTGCTCAGATTGATGCTGAACTGGGCGAGCAGCCCCCGGACGAAATGCAGACCTATGAGCAGCTTGAGCGGCTGGAACTTAGTGCCGACGGCCTGCTCGCAAGGTTGCAGACTGCACAAGGCGAACTGGATACTCTCGTGCTTCAGCGCCGTGCCACATTTGCGCATTGCGGCGAACTGCAAGAACGCATTGGCGAGCTGGAGCTAACGCTGGAGCGCTTCGCCAAGCTGCAGGCGGTCTACAATTCCGATCTGCAGCGTCTGCAATCCATTGAGGAAGGCGGGTATGTGTTGATGGCCATGGCCGGGCGTGATTGCTTGGTATGTGGTGCTCCGCCCGATGCCCAGACACAAAACCACGCAGCGGATGAGATCTCGCTGGCGCATACCGCCGCTGCCGCCGAAGCCCGCAAGATCGAACGCGAGCAGCGAGAGCTGGCTCACGTGGTCGCCTCGCTTGAGGCGGAGGCCACTGGATTACGCAGGATCATCGTCAAGCTCACAGCTGATACTGAAAAATTCGATGGATCCATCGAGGGACTGCGTCCTCAAGAAGCGTCGCTCCGGGAAAGCTACGAGGCGTACACCACAAAGCGCATCGAGATCCTCAAGGTGCTCGACCTTTATCAGCGGCGCGCGAATCTTGCCGCACGACGGGCGGAGATCGGTGCTACGCCCACTAGGCGAGAAGGCGAAAAGCCAGCTGTCGGCCCGGACTCGACAACCTTGTTTGACTTCGGCGAGACGGTGAAGGCGGTGTTGAAGGCTTGGAAATTCCCCGATGCTGACAAAGTCCAATTCGACGGGAAAACCAATGACGTCATGGTCGGCGGCAAGTCCCGGGCGGCCAATGGTAAGGGGGTTCGGGCGGTGCTCCACGCTGCCTTCAACGTCGCAGTGATCGTTCACTGCATCGACAACAACTTGCCGCACCCTGGTTTTCTGGTGCTTGACACTCCGCTGCTCACCTATCGGGAGCCACTGAAGTCCAAGTACGGCGACCTGTCACCGGATGAGGCCGCGCTCAAAGCTACTTCGCTTGCAGAACACTTTTACAAGTACCTCGCGAGTCTCGCGAAGCACGTGCAGGTAATCGTCATCGAGAACTCGGATCCGCCGCCCGCCATCGCCGGGTTGGCTCGTATTGAGACGTTCACCGGTAACTTGGGTAATGGGCGGGCCGGGTTGCTCGCACGGCCTACCTGACCTTTGGCGCAAGGCGACATCGACTAGCTGGGGCCGATGTGATTCCATTGCGCGGACTTCTCAAGCAGGGCTGAGCGGGGCTTTAGCTGTCATTCTCTGGTATGGGCATTTTCGACTACTGCTCATATTTTGTGTTTCGACATCGGCGCGGACTACCCATTGAGATCGAATGGGTCTCGTGCCCTTAGGCCGAGCCACTTCTCGAGAGATATAAGCAACGTCCTTAGAGCTTCCTCGTGCTCGGGGAAATCGGCGGGATTGATCGCGTCACACCTCGCCTTAGCCACGTCGATGCCGATGAAGTCGTCGACAGTCTCTTTGTTGAAACTGTTGTGCGGCATCGATACCCGATCACCCAACGTATGGGTCGTCCCCCGGCTGATCATGCGTGTCGCCATGTTTGCGAAGCCCTGGTTGGTCCGAATCGCCTTCTTCATCCACTCTCGGGGTTCGTCCAATGAGCCCGCATAGTCTCTCCATCGGTAGAGCTGAGATAAGAGGTCCGGCTCATCGATCAGCGCGTCGTCGTTCGTGGCGCGGTCTCTCATCAACTGCAGCCATAAGGCCTTCATCGCCTCAACGGTACCGAGGTCGAGCGTCGGGTCGACGGTGCCTCTATCTCCCTCCTTGCGATCGGCCGGATCGCTTAGGTGGATCAGAATCGACGCAATGGACAACGCCTTAGTCTGGCGAAGTGCCTCGATAGCCAGATCACCTCGTACATCCTCCGGAACCCGCTTCAGGAACCAACTTGTCGCTCGCCATGCTGCCACATAGGACGAACTGAAGACGCCGTCGTTCACACCTACGATCTTTTGACCGATCCGGAACATCCCGGGCAGTAGAACGGCAGCGTTCTCGACCGGGAGTCGACTGACGGATTCGTCGAGCCTCGCAACGAGCGAGGGTAGTAAGCCGTCAGCTTCGACGGCAGCGATCGCGGCAGTTAGCCCGTCCTCTGTCGCCGTCGCATCGAGAAAATCAACGAAGCGACGTTCAGACATTTCTCCGACTGCCGTCTGGAGTTCAAAGTAACGTGGGAAGTAGCGCGATGTGCATACTCGTTTTTCGGCCAGCCATTGACGATGAAAGTCATCCGCGTAGTTCGTGCCTCCATACGCCCATTCGAGAGTGGGGAATAGGTCCTTGAGCGCGGCCCGGACGACATCGCGGCGGTCCTCCTGTGCGATCTCAAGAAGCCGATTGGCCGCCGCTTGGTCCGCCTCCCGTCGGCCATGGCCCGAGAAACGCCCCTCTTGGAGAACCAATCCTCGTTCACGGAACAGTGCTTCGCGGAGGTCAGGTTCAAAAACCCGGAGCGTCTCCAGGAGAAGGAAATCGACAAGGTTCACCTCGAATACGTCGCCGACTACATGCAACGGCATGTGCACGGCGATGGACGAGACTAAGCGACGCGCATCTCGCATGTTGCGCACCAGGGGCTGGATGCAACCAATGCAAGCATTACCCCAACGCCTCTGCGAGAACCCGTTCGCCTCAGTCGCATACGGTCCTGCTAGCTCAGAGAGTTCCTCCTCGAACACACGATGCACAATCGACGCCGGAACCGCAGGTAGATCAAAGTTAGCCTGCACAATCTTCTCGAGGAAGGCATGACCGTCGCCGTCGGCGACAGGATCAAGTGCTCGCTCTACGATACTGGGCTGGAACAGGAGCACAAAAACGATATTCGGCAGATTAGCGTTCGCTTTCACTTGGCGAAGAAGCATCCTAATCTGCTCGGGCTCGAGTCGGTCGATGTCGTCGACGAAAACTACCAACGGCCGGTCGAGTTCGCGAAGGCGAGCCTCAAGCGCTCTGCGTACCTTGTCGAGCGGCTCGCTGCTACGGTCACGTCCGAGATGCAACAACAAGCGTCCCAGCAGAGATACGCCGACCGAGAGGACGGCGAGAACAGCTGCTACTTTTGCTGCCGTCGGAAGGTCGAAGCCTATGGCCGAAGCAACGGCGATCACCGAGGCATTTGTCAGTACTGTCGAGATTAGATGGCCTGAACTCCCGGCTTCTTTAAGCGGCTTGCCAGCCCCTGTAAGGATCGCTCCGTAGCGTCGCAGCGCTTCGGCACGGTCGAGTGCTGCTTTCGAATGTTCCCCACCAAGACGATCCGCTATCTGGCCGAAGAGCGCGCGGGCGATTGCATCGCCATCGCCCCATTGCCAGGGGTTGAAGTCAAGCCAGTCCGCTCCGTTGTCGCTGGCGTCGAGCCGCTCGGTGATGAGGTTTTTCAGGGATGATTTGCCGAAGCCCCATCCTCCGCGAATAGCGAACACTCGGCCCTCGCGCAAACTGAGCTCCGAGAGCACGCCGGCTATGCGATCCGCGAAATCGGCCCTTCTCAGGCGATCCTCGGATGCCGTCCGAATCGGTGCCTCCGCCCCGATCCCGGTGTCCGGCCGCTTGTTCCTTGCCACGTCCGCATCAAGCTTCGCACGACGACGAGCACGCCATGTCGACAGACGGAACAGAAGTCCGTTCATCGTGTACCGAGTCCCAGGGAGGCGCGTACCAAGCTTCCGTAATGTCCGATGACACGTATTACGGCATCGTCATCGTGGATGCGCAGGCGGCTACGCTCGCCAGCGAGCTCGGCTTGTTGCCGACGCAGTTCGGTAATCCGGTTCGTGTCGGGCGAGGGCTTTGCCTGTTCCTCTGCAATGTCGCGCGCTTTCAAGGCGATAACGTTGCCAATCGTTTCGAGTGCGCATTCGTAGTTGGATAGCTGTTCGTCAGTGAGGCTATCCACGTGGAGCCGGAGCACGCCCTTATAAACTAATGGCGTTCCGCAGCGGGTGTAGTTGTCGCTCATACGGCCTTCCAGATTAATGAACCGATACCGCAAACCACGGCTAGCAACACAAGGCAAGTGCGTTGCAGGTCGGATAGATCCAAATACCCAGTTTGAGCTGCCGTCATTGGCCGATCCGCGCAATCGCGTTTTTTAGCTCGACCAATACCGCTGCAAACTCCTTCGACTGCGCGCCTCGCCCCTCATTGAACAGGTGCTTTTGCAAGCCGCCGAGCCGGCGCAAGTCGTTGATGATGATCGAATCGACGACGCTGCGCGTGCGTCGTCCCATCCCACAGGTTCGAAGGTACTCGGGAACCGACGTTCCGGTGTCCTGCGCGCGCTCCTGCAACGCATCGAATTCATCGGGCGCAACGCGCACCATAATGATCTTGGTTTTCCGACGCTCTTCGGTTCCGCTTCTCGCACTCATTCAACACTCTCAAACGGGTCTCGGGGCGTAAGCCCTGAGCAGGGAGACAGGATGGGCTAGGGAGTGCAACGACTGGCGCCCATCCGGTTGCTGTAGCGCGCATTGCGCGGTATAGCAAGTCCTACCCTGTCCCAGAACTAACCGCATCGTTTATGGAAGTTTGAAGGTACACGTGGCAGACGGTTTTTCCAAGGGAAACCGAACGGTGAAAATGATGGTTCTGAGAAGCCTTGAAGGGCATTCAGCGGAAACATATTTCCCACATTTGCTGATAGGGAACTAGAGGGAAAAAAGCGCATTTTCAGGGAGGAAGAAAGACGCCCACTGGGGGAGGGCACCGCTAGACAATTGGCGGCATGGCGCGGCGGCTAACGTGACTTTTTCCCGACAGCAATACGGCGTCGTCAACGTCACTTGATATGACGGCTTGCGGAATAGGCATAAAGCGGGTGTCAGGGCTAGTTGAAGGCCACGGCGCACCCACGCGGCCTTGATACTCGTGGAATACCGAAGACGCTGGGTCGCAGGGAGGCGGGATGAGAGGTAGTCGATCATCCTGCCTCCCTGACGACAGAGGGCGGATCGCACCCTTTCCGCTAGCGGCGCGGGCGGGGGGGTGAGAGGGTGGATTGACGATGCAATATGCGCTCGAGCAACGCCTCACGTTGCCGTTGTATGTCGGTCTTTACGATCTCGTGAGGCACCCAGTCGGTCAGCGGATCGTCTGCTTCGATCAACGCTTGTCGAACCTGTTCGAGGAACCATTCGTCATGCGACTGGCGTGTCATTGTTTTCGCTCTCTGGATGTCGATTACTCGAACGATATCAGGCAGGTTTCGAGGATACGAGTCGTTTCATCGTAGCGACCATCCTATCAGCGGTGATTTCGCCGCGCACATGGGCGGCAGATAGTGCATCAAGCACCATTCCGTTGGCCGACCAATGCGGATTATTGGCGCCGTTGTATGACTCGGGGCGAGTAGCCGCGTCGGGAAACTCGATGCCGGTCACAGTTGGGTTTTCCCGAGAGATGCGGGCAAGGCGCTGATCGACTTCAGCCATGTAGTTACGCGGGAAGTCTTGTGGGAGCACGCTCGAGACGGGATTTTGATGGTTGCCGGTCGTCAGCGGCTCCGAGCCTCGATTTCCTGCCTTGTGAGCGTCGGCCAATTTTAGGAGTGAGTCGCTTTGTGCCCCTCCTTCTTGGGGGACCGTTTTTTGAGCGTCAGAAGGGGCGACCACGTTTCTGCGCCCACGCCAACGGCGGGTTGAGATGAGATGGGGGGGGCGTCAAGGCGCGAAGCGCCGTTTTTGCCCCCGCTTGCGGGGGCGTGCTTGAGCTCCATCTTTGCGCTATGAATCACACGTACGTACGTATGTATTTACGTATGCGCTTACGCGCGGTTTTTAATACGTTTATAAACGTTTTTAAGAGGCTGAAAGCCTGACTGGATAAGGCTTTGCCGGACGCTATTGTGAGAAAACCCGGGTGAAATGTGAGGCAAGCCGGGGGAGCGTGAGACAAACCGGGCACTATCCACAGCTCTGAGGAAATTTAGGTTTTATCCACAGGCAGGATCAATTGTGAGAAATCCCGGGTGCTATCCACAGGGGCGTTTCAGCCCCTGCAGCCGTTTGCACTCAGCCGAGTTTGCGAGCCAGGTCCGTCGCCCTTGGATGGTAGTACCGCTTCAACATCTGCACGGTCTTGTGGCCCGTCACCGCCGACAGCTCCAGCACGTTGTCGAGGCGCTCGGCGATCCGCGATGTAGCTTCGTGCCGAAGATCATGGAAATGCAGGTCGACAATGCCTGCCCGCTCACAGGCACGGACAAAAGCCTTCTTCAATGCCTCTGGAGTGATCGGAAGCACTCGGCCGCTACTGTGGCGCGGCTCATTGGATAGCGTAGACAACGTTTGGACTGCACGACGAGACAGGGGAACGTCCCGAGCCTCGCCATTCTTGGTGTCGTGGAGCCGGACATACCGGTCGGCTAGGTGGACGTCCGGCCAACGCAGGGAGAGGATCTCGCTACGGCGCATCGCAGTTTCGATCGCAAGGATGACTACCGGCAGGACGTATTTGTTTCTACATCCACCCGGCTGGTAGACGCCGCTTTCGGCTCGTTGGCTGGGTTCGAGCTCGATCAAAAGACGCTTTTCCTCGTCTCCATGCAGCCGGCGGTTCCGAGCTCGGTTCTCCTTCGGCCGTCGAATCTGCGAGACGGGATTGACCGGAATGTGGAAGCCCCATTCCTTGCTGGCGATGCTGATGACGTGGCTAAGGAGCGTTAGCTCCCGGTTCACGGTCGAGCCGGAAACTGGCTTTTGCTGTCCGTTGCCGGTCAGGCGCCGATTGCGGTATTGAGCAACGGCTACGCCGTTGAGCGCAGAAATCTTCACCTGGGAGATGGGATCGGCTAGTAGCTTCTTGATCCGCAGCAGCTCGAGCGCCTCGCCCTTTTTCTCGGGGGAGATTTCCCGGCCGTACCGGATCAGCAGTTCGCTCAACGGCGCTTTGCTGGATTCGATCGGGCTCGAAAACGAACCTGCCAGCATTTCGGATTCGATGCGGGTAGCCCAGGCTTCCGCCTCTTTGCGGCTGATGAAGGTTTTGGTTTGAGGGGGGAACCCCTGACGACGGACGATCGCCTGAAATTGGCAGTCGCCACGTTTGCGAATCGTTGGCACCAGACACCTCGAAGTTGAAGTGTGACAAATATGTGCCAAGAATCCGGTCGGGCGAGAGGACACTTAACGAGCATTTCGCCAGGTGCCGAGTCCGCGATGCGGAAAAAACGCTGAAAAAACAAAGGGCCGGCTAATGCCGGCCCTTTGACACACGTTTTGGTGGGCGGTACTGGGATCGAACCAGTGACCCCTGCCGTGTGAAGGCAGTGCTCTACCGCTGAGCTAACCGCCCAAAGAAGAATCAAATTATGTCAGAGCTTTTGGGGTTCGTAAAGCCCTTTCTGCAAATATTTTTCAGATACCCGCAAATACCTGCCAGCCGGCCGTGCATTCAGCCCGCGAGCGCGGGCAGTGCGTCGATCGACGCGCGCACGTAATCGGCGAAGCGCAGCGCGACTGGCTCGGCGGTGCCGCTGCGCTTCAGCGCGAGCGTGCGCGATTCGAGCGACGCATCCTTCAGCGGCCGGAACGCGAGCCGGTCGCTCTTCGCCTGCTGCAGCACGCGCGGTACCAGCGCGACGCCCATCCCGAACTCGATCATCGACAGGATCGTCTGCCACAGCCGCGCTTCGTGGCGAATCAGCGGGCTGAAGCCGGCGTTCACGCATTGCGCGATGATCAGGTCGTGATAGTGCGGCGCCGCTTCGCGCGGGAACAGGATGAACGGTTCCGCGGCCAGCGCGGCAAGCGCGACCTGCCTGCGCCGCGCGAGCGGATGTGCGGCCGGCAGGCAGCACACGAACGGTTCCGCATAGACAGGTACCGATTCGACCTCGGGCGGGAAGTGGCCCCAGTGCGCGTAGCCGAGATCGATCTGGCCGCGCTGGATCGCCTGCACCTGCGCGTGCGTGTTCATCTCGCTCAGCACGACCTCGACGCCCGGGTAGTCGGCTTCGAAACGCCGCACCGCATCGGGCAGCCCGCGATACAGCATCGAATGAACGAAGCCGATCCGCAGCCGGCCCGCGAGGCCCGACGCGGAGCGCACCGTCAGGCGTTCGGCCTCGGCCGCCTGCAGCAGCAGCCGGCGCGCTTCGCCGAGCAGCACCTCGCCCGCGTTGGTCAGCGCGACGGTCTTGTTGGTGCGCGAGAACAGCTGGACGCCGAGCGCGTCCTCGAACTTGCGGATATCGAAACTCAGCGCCGGCTGCGAGATGAACAGGCGCTTTGCCGCGCGCCCGAAATGCAGTTCCTCGGCGACCGCCACGAAGTAGCGCAACTGCCTCAGTTCCATGGTGTCTCCTCGCGGCGTCGGCATCGATAAGCGGTATCTATCGTACCGGACAAATCCTGTATTGGACGCTTATCGATCGCGCGCCTACGCTCTGCGGAAGGCTTTGCACGGGACTGGCCGGGCGCCGCGGCGCGCCCCGCCAGCCGATGTGCAGGCAACCCAGGAGACGCACGCATGAACGACACCGCTCGCACGCCGGACGCCGGCGCATCCAACATCCCCGACAGCCGGGGCCTCAATTTCTTCACGGTCGATCCCGATCTCGGCGCGTTGCTGAAGCTGCATCTCGGCGACACGCACTATGCCGAACTGGAGCCTCGGCTGCGCGCGCTCGGCGCACGCGTGTCGGGCGAACTCGACGAATGGGCGTCGCGCGCGGACAAGCACCCGCCCGTGCTCGAACACCGCAATCGGCGAGGCGAGGCCGTGCAGCGGATCGACAAGGATCCCGCGTATGTCGCGCTCGAACGTGTCGCGTATGCCGAGCTCGGGCTCGCGTCGTTGAGCCACGGGGCGGAATCCGTTGCGCCGCTCGTCAAGTACGCGCTGACGTTCCTGTTCGTGCAGGCCGAATTCGGGCTGTGCTGCCCGGTCAGCATGACCGATTCGCTGACGCGGACGCTGCGCCGCTTCGGCGATCCGGCGCTCGTCGCGCGCTACCTGCCGAAGCTCGCGTCGCGCGACTTCGACACGCTGTACCAGGGCGCGATGTTCATGACCGAGCAGGCGGCGGGTTCCGATGTCGGCCGGATCGCCACGCGGGCGACGCGCGAGACGGACGCGCACGGCGAGACCGTCTGGCGCCTGACCGGCGACAAGTGGTTCTGCTCGAACGCGGACGCCGATCTCGCGATGGTGCTCGCGCGGCCAGACGGCGCGCCGGACGGCATCAAGGGCCTCGCGTTGTTCCTGCTGCCGAAGACGCTGCCGGACGGCACGCGCAACCGCTACCGGATCGTGCGCCTGAAGGACAAGCTCGGCAGCCGGTCGATGGCGAGCGGCGAGATCGCGCTCGAAGGCGCGCAGGCGTTCCTGATCGGCGAGATCGGCCGCGGTTTCCACCAGATGGCCGACATGATCAACATGTCGCGGCTGTCGAACGGCGTGCGCGCGGCGGGGCTGATGCGGCGCGCGCTGAACGAGGCGCTGCACGTCGCCGCGCACCGCGAGGCGTTCGGCCGCAAGCTGATCGAGATGCCGCTGATGCAGCGCCAGTTGCTGAAGATGCTGCTGCCGGCCGAGGCCGCGCGCGCGATGTTCATGCAGATCGCGCTGCTGCTGCCGCAGGCCGATGCCGGCGACGAGCAGGCCGCGCGCTGCGTGCGGATCCTGACGCCGCTGATCAAGTTCCGCGCGTGCCGCGATGCGCGGCGCGTGACGGGCGATGCGATGGAAGTGCGCGGCGGCACCGGTTACATCGAGGAATGGAGCGACGCGCGCATCGTGCGCGATGCGCATCTCGGCTCGATCTGGGAAGGCACGAGCAACATCGTCGCGCTGGACGTCGCGCGCGCCGCGCAGCGCGAGCAGGCGCTCGACGCGCTGCGTACCTTTCTCGGCGACCGCCTCGGCGCGGCACCGCTGCCCGACGCGAGCCGCGCGGCGCTGCGGCGCATCCTCGCGCGCGCCTGCGACGGGCTTGCGCGGGTCGCGGCGGAAGGCGACGACGCGCGCGTGCGGCAGGCCGCGTCCGCGCTGTACTACGCAAGCGCGGCCGTGCTGATGGCGTGCGAGGGCGCGCGGCTCGCGCCGGATTTCCGGCGTCTCGCGCTCGCGCACCTGGTCGTGCGCCACAAGCTGCTGCCGGTCGACCCGCTTGCGCCGGCATCGCGCGACGACGAATCCGCCGCCTGCGCTGCGCTGCTGCGCGGCACGCCCATCGCGCTCGATACCGCGCTCGACCTGCTGCCGGAGGTCGAACGATGACCGCTTCGCGTGGCGCACTGGACGGCCTGAAGGTCGTCGACCTGAGCCGTGTGCTCGGCGGCCCGTACTGCACGCAGGCACTCGCCGATCACGGCGCGACGGTGGTCAAGATCGAGCCGCCGGACGGCGACGAGACGCGCGGCTGGGGGCCGCCGTTCCTCGGCGACACCGCGTGGTACTTCATGGGCGTGAACCGCAACAAGGAAGGGCTCGCGCTCGACCTGTCGCGCGACGAAGGGCGCGCGATCCTGTGGCACCTGCTCGACGAGGCGGACGTGCTCGTCGAGAACTTCAAGCCGGGCACGCTCGCGCGCTGGGGGATGGACTATGCACGCGACTTGCAGCCGCGCTTCCCGTGGCTGATCCACTGCGCGGTGACGGGCTTCGGCGCGGACGGTCCGCTCGGCGGGCTGCCCGGCTACGACGCGGTGATCCAGGCGATGGCGGGGCTGATGAGCGTCAACGGCGAGCGCGACGGCGACGCGACGCGCATCGGTCTGCCGATCGTCGACATGGTCACGGGCCTCAATGCGCTCGCGGGCATCCTGCTGGCGCTCGCGGAGCGCGAGAAGAGCGGGCGCGGACAGTCGATCGACATCGCGCTGTACGACTGCGGCGTGTCGCTGCTGCATCCGCACCTGCCGAACTTCTTCGGTTCGGGGCGCGTGCCGGCGCGCAGCGGCAACGCGCATCCGAACATCGCGCCATACGACAGCTACCGCACGGCGACCGTGCCGATCTTCCTCGCGATCGGCAACGACCGGCAGTTCGCGCGGCTCGTCGCGCATCTCGGCGTACCGGCGCTCGCGGGCGATCCACGCTTCGTCGACAACCGCAACCGCTGCGCGCACCGTCCCGAGCTGAAGGCCGAACTGGAAGCGCGGCTCGCCGCGCACGCATGCGAGCCGCTCGCGCGCGACCTGATGGCGGCCGGCGTGCCGTGCGGGCCGGTGCGAACGGTGGCCGACGTCGCGCACGATCCGCATGCGCTGCACCGGAACCTGTTCGTCGAGATCGGCGCGTATCGCGGCACCGCGTCGCCGGTGAAGCTGTCGCGCACGCCGGCTACCTATCGTTCGCCGCCGCCCGCGCTGGGCGGCGACACGCGCGCGGTGCTCGATCGCCTCGGCATCGATCCCGCGCTACAGCAGCAACTGCTCGACGCCGGCGTGCTGAGGGAAGCCCCCGGCTGACACGACGCCGCCGGCCGGCGGCGCCATGCCGGCCACCCGGGAAAGGCGCGCGGCAGTCGCGCCCCGGAAACACAAACATGGAGACATCGATGAGCCGTCAGCCATCCCCGCCCGCCGGGCCGCAACCGCAGCCGCAGCCGCGGCCCGGCCGTGCCGCCTTCGCGGCGTTCGTCGGCACCACGATCGAGTGGTACGACTTCTACATTTACGGCACCGCCGCGGCACTCGTGTTCGGCAAGGTGTTCTTTTCGAGCAGGATGGATCCCGGCGTCGCGACGCTGCTTGCGTTCGTCACGTTCTGGGCCGGCTTCGCCGCGCGGCCGCTCGGCGGCATCGTGTTCGGGCATCTCGGCGATCGTGTCGGCCGCAAGACCGCGCTCGTGATCACGCTGGTGATGATGGGGCTCGCGACGACCGGCATCGGCCTGCTGCCCGGTTATGCGCAGATCGGTGTATGGGCGCCGGCCGGCCTCGTCGCGCTGCGCGTGCTGCAGGGGATCGCGGTCGGCGGCGAGTGGGGCGGTGCGGTGCTGATCGCGAGCGAGAACGCGCCGAAGCATCGCAGCATCCTGTACGCGGCGTTCGCGCAGCAGGGTTCGCCCACCGGCAACCTGCTGGCCACGGCCGCGTTTTTCGCGCTGAGCGCGCTGCCGACACCGTCGTTCCTGATGTGGGGCTGGCGCATTCCGTTCCTGCTGTCGGCCGTGCTGGTGATCATCGGCATGGTGATCCGGCTGAAGCTCGAGGAGTCGGCCGACATGCAGCGCGTGCTCGCGCGCAAGCGCACCGTGAAGCTGCCGCTGCGCGACGTCGTGCGCGATCACCGGGTCGTCGTGCTGCTCGCGGCCGGCACGCTGCCGGTGATCAACGTCACGTACTTCCGCAGCACGTTCGCACTGTCGTGGGCGACGAAGGAGCTCGGCTACGCGCAGGGCACGTTCCTCGGCATCCTGTCGATCTCGCTCGTCGTGCAGTTCCTGATGCAGCCGGTCGGCGCGTGGTTCGTGTCGAAGGTCGACATGCGTCGCGCGATGTGCTGGATCCTGATTCCGGAAATCGTGCTGATGCCGGTGATGTTCCATGCGCTCGCGACGCGTTCGTATTGGGTCGCCGTCGCGGGCATGTGCATCTCGACGATTCCGTCGGCGATGTTCTACGGTGCGGTCGGCGGCGTGCTCGCGCGCGTGTTCCCGGCGAACATCCGCTACACGGGCCTGTCGCTCGCGTATCAGCTGAGCGCGCTCGTCGTCGGCGGCGGCACGCCCGTGCTCGCGCAGGCGATCCTCAACACGACCGGCAGCATCGTCGGCGTCGCGGTCGCGTCGGGGCTTTACGCGCTCGTGTCGCTCGTCTGCATGCTCGCGCTGCTGAATCGCACCGGGTATCGCGCGGACGAACTGTCGACGGCCGAACGCAGCGATGCGGCCGAATGGGGCACCGAAGGCGGCAGCGCGGCACCCGCGGCCGACGGGAGCGCGCAGCCGGGCGACGGCGGCGCGCTGAAGCCGGCCGGCTGAGCGGCATGCCATGCCGCCGCGCGGGAGGCGGGAACGCCCCGAGCGCATGTCGCCAAAAGAAAACGGCACCGTGCGAAACACGGTGCCGTCTTTCCCGGAGCACACGGCCGGCAGGCTGCCGGCCGCGCGCATCGCATCATCAGCCTTCCGTCGGCGGCACGTAGCCGGACGCCTGGTCCGCGCCGTCGCCGAAGAAGTACTTCTCGGTCTGCTTCATCAGGTACTGGCGCGCGCGCGGGTCGGCCATGTTCAGGCGGTTCTCGTTGATCAGCATCGTCTGCTGCTTGAGCCAGCCCTGCCACGCTTCCTTCGAGACGCTCTCGTAAATGCGCTTGCCGAGTTCGCCCGGCAGCGGCGGGAAATCGAGGCCTTCGGCTTCCTTGCCGAGCTTCGCGCATTGAATCATTCGAGCCATCGTGTACTTCTCCTGTAATCGAACTGGGGGGAGGGCAGTCGTGCCTGCGCTCAGAGCTGCTTCATCAGCACGAGCGACTTGCGCTGCCAGTTATAGAGTTTGCGGCGGTCTTCGGGGAGGTCGTCGACGCTGACCTTGACGAAGCCGCGCTTGAGGAACCAGTGCTCGGTGCGCGTCGTGAGCACGAAGATGTGCGTGAGGCCGCGCGCGCGGGCGCGCTGCTCGATGCGCTTGAGCAGGCGTTCGCCGTCGCCCGAACCCTGCGCTTCCGGCGCGACCGTCAGGCACGCCATCTCGCCGATCTTCTCCTGCTGGTACGGATACAGCGCCGCGCAGCCGAACAGCACGCCATCGTGCTCGATCACCGAGAAGTGGTCGATGTCGCGTTCGATCTGGTGGCGGCCGCGGCGCACCAGCGTACCGTCCGACTCGAGCGGCTCGATCAGCGACAGGATGCCGCCGACGTCGTCCGGCGTCGCTTCGCGCAGGCTCTCGAGGTTCTCGTACGAGATCATCGTGCCGACGCCGTCGTGCAGGAACAGTTCGAGCAGCATGCTGCCGTCGAGCGACTGCGGGATCAGGTGGGCCCGGGTCACGCCGCCGCGGCATGCGCGGATCGAGTGCTTGAGGAAGAACCCGTCGTCGCCCTGGATGTTGCCGGAGTCGAGCAGCTCGGCCGCCGCGTCGAGCGACATTTCTCGCACCAGCTCGCCTTCGTCGTCGACGATGCCGGGCCCTTCGGTCAGGAAGATGATCTTGTCGGCGCGCAGTGCGATCGCGGCGGCCGACGCGACGTCTTCCATCGACAGGTTGAACGCTTCGCCGGTCGGCGAGAAGCCGAGCGGCGACAGCAGCACGAGCTTGCGGCTCGCGAGAGAATGACGGATCGACTCGGCATCGATCTTGCGCACGATGCCCGTATGCGCGAAATCGACCCCGTCGAGAATCCCCACCGGCCGCGCGGTCACGAAGTTGCCCGACACGACGCTGATGTGCGCGTGCGCCATCGGCGAGTTCGGCAGACCCTGGCTGATCGCGGCCTCGATGTCGAGACGCACTTCGCCGGCCGCTTCCTTCGCGGATTCGAGCGCGCGCGCATCGGTGATGCGCAGGCCGTGCGAAAACTCGGATTCGACACCGTGCAGGCTCAGCTGCTCCTCGACCTGCGGGCGCGAACCGTGCACCAGCACGATCTGGATACCCATCGCCTGCAGCAGCGCGATGTCGGACACGAGCGCGTTCAGGAGCCCCTGCTGCACCACCTCACCGCCAAACCCCACGACGAACGTGCTGTTGCGGAACTTGTGGATATAGGGCGCGACGGAGCGCATCCAGTCGACGAACTGCGCGTGACTGGCGGCCGAATCGTCGGCGGCCGGCGGCGTCGCGGCGCCGGTCTGGGCGGGGGGGAGGTCGGTTTGGGAATTCATGGGCGGGATTATAATGCGCCCCCATGTCGAATGTTTCTAAAAGTCCCGCGCCGACGCGGGCCAATACGCCGTCGGCCCGGCACCCGGATGGTGCGGCCGACGCACGCGAGCAGCAGGGCCAGCCAGCGCGCCAGCAGCAGGAAAAGCAGGCGGGCAAACCGGCAGACGCGCCGCGCGGTGACGAACGGCGCGGCGATGCGCGCCAGCCGGCCGCGAAGGGCGCACCCCAGGCAACGGGCGAGCGCCCACCGCGCCGCGAGCGGCCGCCGCGCGCCGTCGTCGCACCGAACCCCGTCCCGCCGATCACGTACCCCGAAAGCCTGCCGGTGTCGGGCAAGCGCGACGAAATCGCGCGCGCGATCGCCGGTCATCAGGTTGTCATCGTCTGCGGCGAAACCGGCTCGGGCAAGACCACGCAGTTGCCGAAGATCTGTCTCGATCTCGGCCGCGGCCTCGGCGCCGGCGGCACGGGCCTGATCGGCCATACGCAGCCGCGCCGTCTGGCTGCATCGTCGACCGGCCGGCGGATCGCCGAGGAACTCGGCACGCCGTTCGGCGAGGTGGTCGGCTACAAGGTGCGCTTCACCGACAATCTCGCGCCGGGCGCGTCCGTGAAGCTGATGACGGACGGGATCCTGCTCGCCGAGACGCAGACCGATCCGCTGCTCAAGGCGTACGACACGCTGATCATCGACGAGGCGCACGAGCGCAGCCTGAACATCGACTTCCTGCTCGGCTACCTGAAGGAAATCCTGCCGAGGCGGCCGGACCTGAAGCTGATCGTCACGTCCGCGACGATCGACGCCGACCGCTTCGCGCGCCATTTCGGCACCGACGAGCGTCCTGCGCCCGTGATCGAGGTGAGCGGGCGGCTGTATCCGGTCGAGATGCGCTACCGGCCGGTAGCCGAGGATCGCCCGGCCGTGAAAAATGCCGAAGGCACGGGCGGCCGCGATCGCGTGAAGACCGCGCGCGAAGCCGAGCGCGACCTGATGGACGCGATCGTCGACGCGGTCGACGAACTGTGCCGCGAAGGCCCCGGCGACGTGCTGGTGTTCCTGCCCGGCGAGCGCGAGATCCGCGAGGCGGCCGAGGCGCTGCGCAAGCACCATCCGCCGCATACCGAGATCCTGCCGCTGTTCGCGCGGCTGTCGGCGGCCGACCAGGACAAGGTGTTCAAGGCATCGAACGCGCGCCGGATCGTGCTCGCGACCAACGTGGCCGAAACCTCGCTGACGGTGCCGGGCATCCGCTACGTCGTCGATACCGGCCTCGCGCGCGTGAAGCGCTATTCGTACCGGAACAAGGTCGAGCAGCTGCAGGTCGAGTCGATCTCGCAGGCGGCCGCAAACCAGCGCGCGGGCCGCTGCGGCCGCGTGGCCGACGGCGTGTGCATTCGCTTGTACGAGGAAAGCGACTACCAGGCGCGCGCACGCTTCACCGACCCGGAAATCCTGCGCTCGTCGCTCGCGTCGGTGATCCTGCGGATGAAGTCGCTGCACCTGACGGCGATCGAGTCGTTCCCGTTCCTCGAGCCGCCGCCCGGCCGCGCGATCGCGGACGGCTACCAGTTGCTCAACGAGCTCGGCGCGGTCGACGACGACAACGCGCTGACGCCGCTCGGCCGCGAGCTCGCGCGGCTGCCGCTCGACCCGCGCGTCGGCCGGATGATTCTCGCCGCGCGCGACCAGCAGTCGCTGCGCGAGGTGCTGATCATCGCGAGCGCGCTGTCCGTGCAGGACCCGCGCGACCGCCCGATCGAAGCGCAGGAGCAGGCCGACCAGGCGCACCGCCGGTTCGCCGACGAGCGTTCCGAGTTCCTGCAGTGGCTGAAGATCTGGGCGTGGTTCGAAGAGGCGGTCGCGCACAAGAAGTCGAACCGCCAGCTCGTCGACGCATGCCGGCAGAACTTCCTGTCGCACCTGCGGCTGCGCGAGTGGCGCGACGTCCATTCGCAGCTGCTGACCGTCGTGCGCGAGCACGGCTGGCGGCTCAACGAAGCCGAGGCGACGTACGAACAGGTCCATCTGGCCCTGCTGACGGGCCTGCTCGGCAACCTCGGCCTGAAGGCCGATGACGATCCGCACTATCTCGGCGCGCGCGGGATCAAGTTCTACCTGTGGCCGGGCTCCGTGCTCGCGAAGAAGGCCGGCCGCTGGGTGATGGCGGCCGAGCTCGTCGAGACGAGCCGGCTGTACGCGCGCTGCCTCGCGAAGATCGAGCCGGAGTGGGTCGAGAAGATCGGCGCGCACCTGCTGAAGAAATCGCTGTCGGAGCCGCACTGGGAGAAGCGCCCGGCGCAGGTCAGCGCGTTCGAGCGCGCGACGCTGTACGGGCTGCCGATCTACCACCGCCGGCGCGTCGCGTTCGGCAAGCAGGATCCGGCGCGGGCGCGCGAGCTGTTCATCCGCGGCGCGCTGGTCGAAGGCGAATTCGACACGAAGCTGCCGTTCTTCGCGCACAACCGCAAGCTGCTCGCCGACATCGAGCAGCTCGAGCACAAGTCGCGCCGCCAGGACGTGCTGGTCGACGACGAGCTGATCTACGCGTACTACGACCACGCGATTCCGGAGGGCATCCACACGGGTGCCGCATTCGAGCGCTGGTATCGCGACGAAGTGAAGAAGGGCGGCCAGCCCGAGGACAAGCAGCGGCTGCTGTACCTGTCGCGCGACGACCTGATGCGCCACGAGGCGGCCGGCGTGACGACCGAGCTGTTCCCGAAGCGCGCGACGATGGCCGGCGTCGAGATGGCGCTTACGTATCACTTCGAGCCGGGCACGCCGCGCGACGGCGTGACGCTCGCGGTGCCGCTGTATGCGCTGAACCAGGTCGACGCGCGCCGCTGCGAGTGGCTCGTGCCGGGGATGCTGAAGGAAAAGGTGCAGTTGCTGCTGAAGTCGCTGCCGCAGAAGCTGCGCCGGCACTGCGTGCCGCTGCCCGAATACGCGGCCGGCTTCGTCGAGCGGATGGGCCGCGAGCGCTTCGGCGCGGGCGGGCTCGTCGAGGCGCTGATCGCCGACGTGCGCGGCGAGACGCAGGTCGCGATGAAAACGGCCGACTTCAAGCTCGAGACGCTGCCCGCGCACCTGTTCATGAACTTCAAGGTGATCGACGAGCACGGCCGCCAGCTCGCGATGGGGCGCAATCTCGCGCAGCTTCGCCAGGAGCTGGGCGCGCAGGCGCAGCAGCAGTTCCAGAAGATCGCGGCGGCGTCGACGATCGCGGCTGGCGGCGATGCCGATGCGGGTCAGCCGGTCGGCCAGGCGCCGGCGGCGGCGGGTACGGCCGGCGCACCCGGCCGCGGCCCGAAGCCCGCGAAGGGCGCGGCGCCGCAGACGTCCGCTCCGGCGGAAGCCGGCGCGACGGCGCTGTACGAGAACCTGACGACGTGGAATTTCGGCAAGCTCCCCGAGCTGCTGGAGATCCGCCGGCGCGGCCAGACGCTGTACGGCTACCCGGCGCTCGTCGATCGCGGCACGCATTGCGACGTCGAGGTGTTCGATTCGCCGGAGGAGGCCGCGCGCATCCACCGGGCCGGCTTGCGGCGGCTGTTCGCGCTGCAGCTGAAGGAGCCGATCAAGTTCCTCGAGAAGAACCTGCCGGGCCTGCGCGAGATGGCGATGCAGTACATGTCGCTCGGCACGCAGGACGAATTGCGCGACCAGCTGATCGACACGGCGCTCGACCGCGCGTGCCTGCAGGACCCGCTGCCCGACGACGACGCGAGCTTCCACGCGCGCCGTGACGAGGGCCGAAGCCGCCTGAACCTGCTCGCGCAGGAAATCGCGCGGCTGGTCGGGCAGGTCCTGGCCGAATACGCGGGTCTCGTGAAGAAGCTCGCGCAGGCGAAGCCGTTCGCGCAGGCGCATGCGGACCTGCAGCAGCAGCTCGCCGCGCTGGTCGGCAAGCGCTTCGTGATCGATACGCCCTACGCGCAACTCGCGCACTTCCCGCGCTACCTGAAGGGCATCGCGCTGCGGATCGACAAGCTGAAGGCCGATCCGGCGCGCGACGCGAAGCAGTCGGCCGACCTGCTGCCGCTCGCCCAGCAGTACCAGCGCGCGGTGTCGCAGCGCGGCGGCGTCGCCGATCCGCGGCTCGCGGAATTCCGCTGGCTGCTCGAGGAATTGCGGATTTCGCTGTTCGCGCAGGAACTGCGCACGCCGATGCCTGTCTCTGTCAAGCGTCTGCACAAGGTCTGGGAGTCGATGCAGCGCTAGCGCAACATCGGCTTCCCGGGCTCCGCGCCGGCGGCGGGCCCCGGCCGGCCGCGCGGCGCTTGCCGCGCCGCCCGGCCGGGCCGCCGCCGCGTGCGTCGAAGTGGCGCAATGCCGGCCCAGGTCAACCGGCCGGGCCGGTTGAACGTTTTACAATGACGGTTGTTCCACGACGTGAGTCTTCATGCGCACTTTCCTTTCCCTCGGCCGCACGCTCGCGCTGGCCGCCGCCGTGCTGGCGCCCGCCGCCCACGCGAATAACGTGATCATCCTCAATTCGGCCGAAGCGACGCTTTCCCTGATCGACCAGCAGACCCGTGAGGTCGTCGGCACGATGCCGACCGGCAAGGAACCGCACCACCTGATGGCAACGCCCGACAATTCGTCGCTGATCGTTGCAAATTCGGTCTCGAACAGCCTGATGTTCCTCGATCCGAAGACGGGCAAGCTGCAGCGCACCGTCGAAGGGATCGACGATCCTTACCAGCTCGGTTTCTCGCCCGACCGCAAGTGGTTCGCGGCCGCCGGCCTGCGCCTCGACCGCGTCGACATCTACGGCTACGACGGCCGCGACCTGAAGCTCGTGAAGCGCGTGCCGCTCGAAGTCATGCCGAGCCACCTCGCGTTCACGAAGGACAGCAAGACGCTGCTCGTGTCGCTGCAGGTGTCCGGCGAGATCGCGGCGATCGACCTGCCGACGCAGACGGTCAAGTGGAAGATGAAGGTCGGCAAGGTGCCGGCCGGCCTGTGGCTCACGCCGGACGACAAGTACCTGCTCGTCGGCATGACGGGCGCGGATTACGTTGCGGTGGTCGACTGGCGCAACCAGAAGGTCGTCAAGCAGATCTACACCGGCAAGGGCGCGCACAACTTCCGTTCGCTCGCCGACGGCACCCACGTCGCGGTGACGAACCGGGTCGCGAACACGATCAGCATCATCGACGAGAACACGCTCACCAACGTCGGCGACATCACCGGCCTGCTGCCGGGCCCGGACGACATGGAGCTGTCCGCCGACAAGAAGACGCTGTGGGTGACGTTCCGCTTCGCGAAGAAGGTCGGGATCATCGACCTGGCGTCGCGCAAGCTGGTGCAGACGATCGCCGTCGGCCGTTCGCCGCACGGGATCTACTTCTACGACCGCGCGCCGTGGCGCGCAGCGAACGGCGCGTGACGGGCGGGGGAGAACGATGCTGCACCTGATCGATGCGTTCGTATCGGACATCCAGACCTGGCTGTACGTCGACGTCGTGCAGCCGCTCCTCTTCAAGTTCAACCTGATGGACTACGACGAGGACACCTACGACGCGCTGTACTGGGTGATCGTTGGTGCGCTGCAGATGGTGCTGATGTTCGTGCTGCTGCGCCCGCTGGAGGCGCTGCGGCCCGTCGAACGCTGGACGAACCGCCGTGCCGTGCGGGTCGACGTGATCTACACCGCGATCGCGAAGCTCGGCATCTATTCGCTGTTCTTCTTCTTCGCGCTGCAGCCGCTGTTCGACAACTTCCAGGCGTGGCTGCGCCTGCACGGGGTCGCGAACGTCAACCTCGACTACCTGTGGCCGGGCGTGACCTCGAAGCCGATCGTCGCGTTCGCGATTTATCTCGTCGTGCTCGATTTCGCCGGCTACTGGTATCACCGCTGGCAGCACAAGTTCGGCGTCTGGTGGGAACTGCACGCCGTGCATCACAGCCAGCGCCAGATGTCGCTGTGGTGCGACGACCGCAACCACGTGCTCGACGACGTGATCCAGTCGTGCTTCTTCGCGGCGATCGCGCTCGTGATCGGCGTGACGCCGTCGCAGTTCGTCGTGCTGACCGCGTTCACCAACTTCATGCAGAGCATTCAGCATACGAATGCGCGCCTGTCGTTCGGCTGGCTCGGCGAGCGCCTGTTCGTGAGCCCGATCTTCCACCGGCGCCACCACGCGGTCGGCTACGGCCACGAAGGCACGAAGTACGGGTGCAACTTCGGCGTGCTGTTCCCGTGGTGGGACATGATGTTCGGCACCGCGTCGTGGAACCGCACGGTCGAGCCGACCGGCATCCGCGACCAGGTCGAGGGCGTGTCCTACGGCGAAGGCTTCTGGGCGCAGCACGGCCTCGCGTTCGTGCGGATCTTCCGGCGCCTGTTCCCCGCCAAGCGCGGCGCGGCGTCGGCCTGATCCGGCCATTCCCACGTTGAGCGGCTCTCCCACGCGGCCCGCATGTGCTTTGGCGCATGCGGGCCGCGTGGTTTATCCTTTCCCCGTTTTTCTCCGTCGATACAGGCTCGCATGAACGACTTGCTGCGTTCCTTCGTCCGGGCATTGGCGAGCGCACTGCATCCGCGCATGCTCTGGCTCACCCTGATGCCGTTTCTCGTCTCGGCCGTCCTGTGGGGCGTCGTGTTGTGGTTCTCGTGGCAGACGCTGCTGGACCTCGCACGCGGCGCGCTCGACGGCTTCGTGCTGACGGCCCTGCTGTACCGCGCGTTCGACGCGATCGGCATGTCGCAGCTGCATGCGGTCGTCGCGCCGTTCGTGGTCGTGTCGCTCGCGATTCCGCTGATCGTGCTGACCGTGCTGTTGCTGATCGCGACGATTTCGATGCCGGTCGTGATCAAGCACCTGTCGAACCGGCAGTTCGCGGCGCTCGAGCCGAAGCGGGGCGGCACCTTCTTCGGCAGCGTGTTCAATTCGCTGTGGGCGGCGCTGGCCGGCGTCGTCGTGCTGGTCGTCACGATCCCGCTGTGGCTGATTCCACCGTTCTTCGCGCTGCTGCCGCCCGTGATCTGGGGCTGGCTCACGTACCGCGTGATGACCTACGACGCACTCGCGCTGCACGCGAGCCGCGACGAGCGCCGGGCGCTCGTGCGCCGGCACCGCTGGCCGCTGATCGGCATCGGCGTCGCGACCGGGCTGCTCGGCACCGTGCCGACCTTCGTGTGGGTGTCGTCGGTCTGGATGATGGTGCTGTTCCCGTTCGTCGCGGCGGCCATGATCTGGGTTTACGCTTTCATCCTCGTCTTCTCGGCGCTGTGGTTCGGGCATTATTGCCTGCGCGCGCTGGAGGACCTGCGTGCGAGTTCGCGCGCCACCGCAATCGACATGGGGCAGGCATGAGCATCGGCATCATCATCATCGGCGACGAAATCCTTTCGGGCCGCCGGCAGGACAAGCATCTGGCGAAGGTCATCGAGCTGCTCGGCGCACGCGGCCTCGCGCTCGACTGGGCCGAATACGTCGGCGACGATCCGGCGCGCATCACGGCGACGCTCGCGCGCGCGATCGCGTCGGGCGACATCGTGTTCTCGACGGGCGGGATCGGCGCGACGCCGGACGACCACACGCGCCAGTGCGCGGCCGCCGCGCTCGGCGTGACGCTCGAGCTGCACCCGGAAGCGAAGGTGCTGATTTCGGAGAGGATCCGCGAAACCCACACCGACCCGGCCACGCCGGTCGATTTCGCTTCTCCGGAGAACCAGCACCGCTTCAACATGGGCGTGTTTCCGGTGGGCGCGACGATCATCCCGAACGGCTACAACCGGATTCCCGGTTTCTCGGTCGGCGACCTGCACTTCGTGCCGGGCTTCCCGGTGATGGCGTGGCCGATGATCGAATGGGTGCTCGATACGAAGTACGCGCACCTGCATCACGCGACGCCGCACGCGGAGCGTTCGCTGTACGTGTTCGAGTTGCCGGAATCGACGCTCACGCCGTTGATGGAGCGCATCGAGCGCGATTTCCCGGGCGTGCGCGTGTTCAGCCTGCCGAGCGTGGGTGATGCGGAGCGTGGCGGGATCTTCGCGCGCCGTCACATCGACCTCGGCGTGAAGGGCGAGCCGGAAGCGGTCGCGGCCGCGTACGTGAAGCTGCGCGAGGGCGTGCACCTGCTCGGCGGCGACGTCGTCGAAGCCGAGGCGTCGCGCGCCTGAGCGGCGTGCCGGCCGGCCGCACAAAAACCACGGGCCGCGCAACGCGGCCCGTCATCGGCATGTCATCGCCCGGCTCGACGATGAGGCTGTCGTTACCAGCGGGCGCGGCGCGCCGTCAGGCGCCGATCCACGGCAGTTTCCGGAAGCACCAGCCATCGACGGTCTTGCGGTGGCCTTCGGCGTCCTTCGCGCCCTCGAAGCCTTCGAGCAGGTCGAACGCCTTCGTGAAGCCGGCCTGCGCGGAGGCGACCGCGGCGAGCTTCGAGCGCGCGGCGCTGCGGCACAGGAACAGGATGGGGGTAGCGGGCGGGAGGGCCGCCTTCAGTTCGTTGACGAATTCGGCGTTCGGCACGCCGCCCGGGTAGCGCGTCCATTCGAGGTGCAGGTACTGGCCGTCGCCGACGAGCGGGCGGCCGATCCAGTCGAGTTCGGCGCGGGTGCGCACGTCGACGAGGCGCGCCGACGGATCGAGCTGCAGCAGTTCGAAGGCTTCGGCCGGCAGCAGCGCCCCGGCGTAGTTGAGCGCGCCTTGGGCGCGGCGTTCGTCGGCCTTCGCGTAAAGCTGGTCGAGCGTACTCATGGCAGGGAGTCTCCGTATCGGTCAAACGAGCATTCTAGCGCGGCGTCGCGGCACGGATGGCCGCGTGCGGTGCGGTGCACGCGTGGCCCACGCGTTCACCAAAAAAGTGCAGAATGGCACGCATGCACCAGAATGATTCCTTGACTGCGGCGGGTCGCCGGAATTGCACCATCACAGTGCTTTCGGCAAGCGACCGGTGCGGCGCAAGGCCCCGGAATCGCGCAGCCCGGCCCTGTCGTGGCGAGCCCCGGCGCGATTTGCGCCCGTCGTTCGCAAAGGTGGCACGGAAGCTGCTATATAGAATTCGGTCGAATCGGGGCGCGCTGCGCCAAAGCAAGACCCCGGTCAGCTCGATAAACGAGGCGGTTCCCAGTCCGCCGGAATTGTTCTAATCAGGAGAAGAGGTTATGAGTAAAACCGTCGCCGACGTCATGCAGCTCGTGAAGGACGAGGACGTCAAGTTTGTCGATTTCCGCTTCACGGATACGCGCGGCAAGGAGCAGCACGTGTCGGTGCCGGTTTCGGCGTTTGACGAAGACAAGTTCGAAAGCGGCCATGCATTCGACGGCTCGTCGATCGCCGGCTGGAAGGGCATCGAGGCGTCGGACATGCTGCTCATGCCGGACCCGAGCGCCGCTTTCGTCGACCCGTTCTACGAAGAGTCGACCCTTGTGCTGACCTGCGACGTGGTCGAGCCGGCCGACGGCAAGGGCTACGAGCGCGATCCGCGTTCGCTCGCGAAGCGCGGCGAAGCGTACCTGAAGAGCACGGGCATCGGTGACACGGCCTACTTCGGTCCAGAACCGGAATTCTTCATTTTCGACTCGGTCCAGTGGAACACGGACATGTCGGGCTGCTTCGTGAAGATCAATTCGGAAGAAGCGCCGTGGTCGGCAGGCAAGGAATTCGAAGGCGGCAACACGGGCCACCGTCCGGGCACGAAGGGCGGCTACTTCCCGGTCGCACCGGTCGACACGTTCCAGGACATGCGTTCGGAAATGTGCCTGCTGCTCGAACAGCTCGGCATTCCGGTCGAAGTGCACCACCACGAAGTGGCGGGCCAGGGCCAGAACGAAATCGGCACGAAGTTCTCGACGCTGGTTCAGCGCGCCGACTGGACGCAATGGTCGAAGTACATCATCCACAACGTCGCGCACTCGTACGGCAAGACGGCGACGTTCATGCCGAAGCCGGTCGTCGGCGACAACGGTTCGGGCATGCACGTTCACCAGTCGATCTGGAAGGACGGACAGAACCTGTTCGCGGGCAACGGCTACGCCGGCCTGTCGGAACTGGCGCTGTTCTACATCGGCGGCATCATCAAGCACGCCCGTGCACTGAACGCGATCACGAACCCGACGACGAACTCGTACAAGCGTCTGGTCCCGCACTTCGAAGCACCGGTCAAGCTCGCGTACTCGGCGCGCAACCGTTCGGCATCGATCCGCATTCCGCACGTGTCGAACCCGAAGGGCCGCCGTATCGAAACGCGCTTCCCGGATCCGATGGCGAACCCGTACCTGTGCTTCACGGCGCTGATGATGGCCGGCCTCGACGGGATCCAGAACAAGATCCATCCGGGCGAAGCAGCGGACAAGAACCTGTACGACCTGCCGCCGGAAGAAGATGCAAAGATCCCGACCGTCTGCGCGGGCCTCGACCAGGCACTCGAAGCGCTCGACAAGGATCGCGAGTTCCTGACGCGCGGCGGCGTGTTCACGGACGGCATGATCGACGCGTACCTCGCGCTGAAGGAGCAGGAGCTGGCGAAGTTCCGCATGACGACGCACCCGATCGAGTTCGAGATGTACTACTCGCTGTAATCGGCGATGGCGCTTCGATTCAGCGCCGTTTTGCCGGTTCGTTCCCGCCGCGTGGTTGGCGGCGGGGGCGGCGGAGTCTGAAAGGGGCGGCGTTCAGCCGTCCCTTTTTTGTTCCGGTGATTTTCCTTTTCTGGCCCGTTGAGGCGCGACAAGCACGCAGATGGTTCTGAAGAATCTGATCAAGGCGAAAACGGGGCAGCCCGAGCGACTGACGGACGACGAGCGGCTCGCACGCTCGGGCCTGCTGGCGGGGCTGGAAGCGCTGCCGACGGTCGTGCTCGTGCTCGACCGCAAGACGCTGCGGATCGCGTTCGCGAACCCGTCCGCGGAGGCGATGCTCGACATCTCGCGCCGGCAGCTCGCGCAGCGGCCGTGGGGCGAGATCTTTCCGAATGCGAACGAACTGGCGTCGACGATCACCGCGATCGGCGAGGAACGCTTTCACGCGACGCACCTCGATACCGTGCTCGACCGGCCCGGCCGCGAACCGCTGCACGTGCACGCGATCGTCGGCTTCCTCGAGACCGCGCCCGATTTCGTGCTCGTCGAGCTGTTCGAGAACGAACGGCAGTCGCGCACCGATCGCGAGGAGCGCATCCACGACCTGACCGCGGTCAACAAGCAGCTGATCCGCAACCTCGCGCACGAGATCAAGAATCCGCTCGGCGGCATTCGCGGCGCAGCCCAGCTGCTCGAATTCGAACTCGGCGAGCGCGAGCGCGGCGAGTTGCGCGAATACACGCAGGTGATCATCAAGGAGTCCGACCGCCTGCAGACGCTCGTCGACCGGTTGCTGGAGCCGCACCGGCATCCGCACATCGTCGGCGACGTGAACATTCATGAAGTATGCGAACGCGTGCGCGCGGTGATGCTCGCGGAATTCCCGCGCGGGCTCACGATCGAGCGCGACTACGACGTGAGCGTGCCGGACCTGCGCGGCGACAAGGAACAACTGATCCAGGCGCTGCTCAACATCGTGCGCAACGCGGCGCAGGCGCTGCGCGAACGGATCGCGCAGGGCGACGCGAAGATCGAGTTGCGCACGCGCATCGCGCGCAAGGTGACGATCGCGAAGCGCCTGTACCGGCTGGCACTGGACTTGCACGTGATCGACAACGGGCCCGGCATCCCGGAAGACATCCGCGACCGGATCTTCTACCCGCTCGTGTCCGGGCGCGACGACGGCAGCGGCCTCGGCCTGACGCTCGCGCAGACGTTCGTGCAGCAGCACGACGGGACGATCGAGGTCGAAAGCCGGCCCGGGCGTACCGAATTTCAGATCCTGCTGCCGCTCGATCATTGAGCGGCGGCATGGCGATTCACCGGATTCACCAATATCTGACCGACCTATGAAGCCGATCTGGATAGTAGACGACGACCAATCGATCCGCTGGGTGCTTGAAAAGGCGCTCGCCCGGGACAGCTTCGCGACGAAGAGCTTCGCGAACGTGCGCGACGCGCTGGCCGCGCTCGACCACGAGACGCCGCAGGTGCTCGTATCCGACATCCGGATGCCGGGCGGCTCGGGCCTCGAGTTGCTGCAGGCGATGCACGAGCGCCTGCCGGGCCTGCCCGTCATCATCATGACGGCGTTCTCCGATCTCGACAGCGCCGTCGCGGCGTTCCAGGGCGGCGCGTTCGAATATCTCGCGAAGCCGTTCGACGTCGACAAGGCGGTCGAACTGATCCGCCGCGCCGTCGAGGAAAGCCTGCGCGGCGGCGTGCCGCAGGACGAGCGCGTGGCCGAGGCGCCCGAGATGCTCGGCCAGGCGCCCGCGATGCAGGACATGTTCCGCGCGATCGGCCGCCTGTCGCATTCGGCCGCGACCGTGCTGATCACCGGCGAATCGGGCACCGGCAAGGAGCTCGTCGCGCGTGCGCTGCACCGTCACAGCCCGCGCGCGAACGGGCCGTTCATCGCGCTGAACACCGCGGCGATCCCGAAGGACCTGCTCGAATCCGAGCTGTTCGGCCATGAGCGCGGCGCGTTCACCGGCGCGCAGTCGACGCGGCAGGGCCGCTTCGAGCAGGCCGAGAACGGCACGCTGTTCCTCGACGAAATCGGCGACATGCCGTTCGACCTGCAGACGCGCCTGTTGCGCGTGCTGTCGGACGGGCAGTTCTATCGGGTCGGCGGGCACAACCCGCTGCGCGCGAACGTGCGCGTGATCGCCGCGACGCACCAGAATCTCGAATCGCGCGTGCGGCAGGGCCTGTTCCGCGAAGACCTTTACCACCGGCTCAACGTGATCCGGCTGCGGCTGCCGCCGCTGCGCGAGCGCAGCGAGGACATCGCGCTGCTCACGCGCCACTTCCTGCAGAAGAGCGCGCGCGATCTCGGCGTCGAGCCGAAACGCGTGTCCGACGAGGCGCTGGCCTACCTGACGTCGCTCGCGTTTCCCGGCAACGTGCGCCAGCTCGAGAACCTCGCGAACTGGCTGACCGTGATGGCGCCCGCGCAGACGGTCGAGATCAAGGACCTGCCGCCCGACCTCGTGCCGGCCGGCGCGCCGGTCGTCGCTGCGGGCGAAGGTGCGGGCACGCACGTCGGCGGTGGCGATACGGCACTCTCGGCACCGGTGACGGGCACGGCGCCGGTGGCGTCCGCGCCGGTCGCGGCCGCGCCGAACGGCAGCGCGCCGGCCGGCTATCCGGTGTGGGAGCATGGTTTGCGCACCGAGGTTGCACGGCTGTTGCGCGAGAACTCGGCCGACGTGATGGACGAACTCGCACGCCGCTTCGAGGCGGCCGTGATCCGCGAGGCGCTCGACTTCACGCGCGGTCGCAAGGTCGAGGCCGCGGAGCGCCTCGGCATCGGCCGCAACACGATCACGCGCAAGATCCAGGAACTCCATCTGGAGCCCTGAGCACGATTTGCGGCATGCGCGGGCATCGCGCATGCCGCGATCGGACATAATCGCGGTTTGCACGCCGTTTGCCATTCCGCCCATCCGCAATGTCCGATTCCTTCCGCTGGCCCGCCGGGGCCGACCCGTTCCGTTTCCTCGAAGCGCTCGACAGCAAGCGCGCCCGCACGTGGGTCGACGAGCAGAACGCGCGCACGCGCGCCGCGCTGCGTGACGACGATGCCTATCGCGCGCTCACGGCGCGCCTCGCGAAAGCGTACCTGCCGCGCGAACGCCCGGTGATTCCAACCCGCTGGCGCGACTGGGCCTACGACCTGTGGCAGGACGATCTCCATCCGAAGGGGCTGTGGCGCCGCACGCGCTGGGACGACTGGCGTGCGGGCCGGCCGGCGTGGGAAACGCTGCTCGACGTCGACGCGCTCGGCGCGGAGGAGGGCGAATCGTGGGTGTTCGAGCAGGACGCGATCCTGTATCCGGACGGCGATCGCGCGCTGCTGTCGCTGTCGCCGGGCGGTGCCGACGCGGTCGTCGTGCGCGAATTCGATCTCGTCGAACGTCGTTTCGTCGACGGCGGCTTCACGATCGACGAGCCGGGGCATCACACGGTCGGCTGGATCGATCGCGATACCGTCTACGTGAGCTGGGATCGCGGCGCCGCGCATGCCACCGCGGCCGGCTATCCGTATGAAGCGCGGCGCTGGGTGCGCGGCACCGCGCTTGCCGATGTGCCCGTCGTCTTCAGCGGCGAACCCGACGACATCAGCGCGGGCGCGGGGTTCGATCCGATCGACAATCGCCACGTCGCGTGGCGCAGCGTCGACTTCTTCGACGCGCATGCGTACCGGCTGACCGATGCGGGCGAGTGGGCGCGCTACGACGTGCCGCCCCATGTCGAGGTCGGGTTCTGGGAAGGCTGGCTCATGCTGGAGCCGCGCCTCGACTGGGATTGCGGCGGTGTGCGCCATGCGGGCGGCTCGCTGCTGGCGATCCGCGAGCAGGCGTTCCTGGCCGGGTCGCGCGAACTCACGACGCTGTTCGCGCCGCAGCCGACGACGTCCGCATGCACGTGGACGCACACGCGCACGACGCTGATCGCGAGCTGGCTCGACGACGTGCACAACCGCACGCTGCTGTGGCAACCGCGACAGGTCGACGACGGTACGTGGACATGGGATGCGCGGCCGTTCGAGTGGACGGGTGACGCGCAGATCGACGTCGAGCCCGTCGAGGCGACGCTGAACGACGAGGTGTACGTCGACGTCGACACCTATCTCGATCCGCCCGAGTGCTGGCTGGCGGATCTGGCCGACCGCGCGGACGATGCGTCGTCGCGCCGCGTGCTGCTCGACCGGCCGCCGGTGCAGTTCGACGCGACGGGGCTCGTCGTGCGCCGCGCGAGCGCGCGCTCGCGAGACGGCACGATGGTGCCGTACACGCTGATCGGGCCGCGCGATGCACTCGATCCGGCCGAAGGCGCCACGCGCGTCGCGCGGCCGTGTTTGCTGTCGGGCTACGGCGGTTTTGCGATCCCGAACCTGCCGGGCTACAGCGACGCGTTCGGCATCGGATGGCTCGAGCGCGGCGGCGTGATGGCGTTCGCGCACATCCGCGGCGGCGGCGAGTTCGGGCCGCGCTGGCACGTCGACGCGCAGCGTGAACACCGCCAGCGCTCGTTCGACGATTTCATCGCAGTGGCCGAGGATCTGGCCGCGACCGGCGTGACGAGCGCCGCACAGCTCGGCATCGAGGGCGGCAGCAACGGCGGGCTGCTGGTTGCCGCGTGCATGGTGCAGCGGCCGGAGCTGTTCGGCGCGGTGCTTTGTCGCGTGCCGCTGCTCGACATGCGACGTTATCCGAAGCTGCACGCGGGCGCCGCGTGGCTTGACGAATACGGCGACCCGGAGGATCCGCACGAAGGTGCGGCGCTTGCCGCGTATTCGCCGTATCACCGCGTGCGCGAGGGCGTCGCGTATCCGCCGTTACTGCTGACGACGTCGACGCGCGACGACCGCGTGCATCCCGCGCATGCGCGCAAGATGGCCGCGCGCATGCATGCGCTCGGTCATGAACGGGTGTGGTATTGGGAGAACACCGACGGCGGCCACGGCAGTGCCGACGATCTGGAACGCGCGGAAGCCGACGCGGCGGAATTCGGGTTCCTGTGGGCCCATCTCGGGCCGGCGCCCGCGCGGCGCTGAACGCGCGCGGGCGGCCCGGTCAGCCGACGACCGCGACCACGGGCGTGTGGTCGGACGGCTGTTCCCACGTGCGCGGCGTGCGATCGACCTCGCACGACGTGCAGGTTTGCGCGAGCGCCGGCGACAGCAGCACGTGGTCGATGCGCAGCCCCGCGTTGCGACGGAACGCCATCATCCGGTAGTCCCACCACGTGAAGGTCTTCTCCGGCTGTTCGAAGCGGCGGAACGCATCGACGAAGCCGAGTTCGATCAGTTGCGCGAAGTGGGCGCGCTCCTGCGGCGACACGAGGTTCTGGCCTTCCCATTTCGCGGGGTCGTGCACGTCGCGGTCTTCCGGCGCGATGTTGTAGTCGCCGAGCAGCGCGAGCTTCGGGTAGCGCTGCAGCTCGGTGCGCAGCCACGCCTGCAGCGCGTCGAGCCATTGCATCTTGTAGACGAACTTGTCCGAGTCGGGCGCCTGGCCGTTCGGGAAATACGCGGACACGATGCGCACGCCGTCGACCGTCGCGGCGATCACGCGCTGCTGCGGATCGTCGAAGCCTGGAATGTTTCGCACGACGTCCGATTCGTCGACGGACAGCGTGTCGCGCGCGAGGATCGCGACGCCGTTGTAGGTCTTCTGGCCCGTGAACCAGCTGCGGTAGCCGGCGGCTTCAAGATCGGCGCGCGGGAATTTCTCGTCCGGCAGCTTCAGTTCCTGCAGGCACAGCACGTCGGTGCCGCTTTGCGCGAGCCAGTCGAGTACGTGCTGCTTGCGGACGTTGAGCGAGTTGACGTTCCAGGTGGCGATTTTCATGAACGGGAGTGTGCGTGCGGGGTAAATGCGAAGGCCGCCATCTTACCGCGAGCACGCGGTGCGAACGCGCCCGTCGTGCGGGGTTGGGGCGGTGCCTCGCACCGTCGTCACGGGGAATCGGGAAGAAATTGTGACAAAAGTATTGACGTGAGTACTTCCTCACCCTATAATTTATTTCTCTGACGCGGGGTGGAGCAGTCTGGCAGCTCGTCGGGCTCATAACCCGAAGGTCGTAGGTTCAAATCCTACCCCCGCAACCAAGCACACCAGACGATGTGCAGCGCAAGTGACCGATGCGCGCTTCGTCGACAGGAACCCGGCCCCGTGCCGGGTTTTTTGTTTTCTGCGCGCGGCGCCGCTATTGCGCCGCCCACTCGACCGCCGCCTTCGCATGCAGCGCGGTCGTATCGAACACCGGCAGCGGCGAGTCGTCCGCGCCGATCAGCAGCGTGATTTCCGTGCAGCCGAGGATCACCGCCTGGGCGCCGCGTGTCGCCAGTTCCTCGATGATCGTCACGTACGTCGCGCGCGATTGCGGCGCGATGATGCCGTGGCACAGCTCGTCGTAGATGATCCGGTGCACGTCGTCGCGCCCGCGTTCGTCCGGCACGAGTACCTCCATGCCGAACCTGTCGCGCAACCGCTCCGCGTAGAACGGCAACTCCATCGTGTAGCGCGTGCCCAGCAGCGCGACGCGCTCGATGCCCGCATCGCGCAGCGCGGCGCCGGTCGGATCGGCGATGTGCAGGAACGGCAGCGTCACCGCGGCTTCGATCGCGGCGTGGACGCGATGCATCGTATTGGTCGTCAGCACGACGAGATCGGCGCCGGCCGCTTCGAGCTGCCGCGCGGCGCTGGCCATCCGCTCGCCGAGCGCGGCCCAGTCGTGCGTGCGCTGCAGCGCTTCGATCTCCGCGAAATCGACCGTGACCAGCACGCTTTTCGCGTTGTGATGCCCGCCGTGCAGCGCCTTCGAATGGCGATTGATCATCCGGTAGTACTCGGCCGACGATTCCCAGCTCATCCCGCCGATCAGTCCGATCGTCTTCATCCGTCACCTTTGCGTTTCGTGTATTGCGGCAGACGAGTATAGGCGCCGCTGCCCGCGCCGGCCGGTACGATCCGTGCAAAGCGGGCCGGTACGGCACAGCCGGGCGCGACCGCACGCGACAGTTGAAACCGGCACTGTGTTTTTGTACAGTATCGGCACCGTGAACCCGACCATCATTCCGCCTGCCGATCCGCACGCGCCGCCACCGGGCGACGTGCTGCCGCGCATGCGCAAGATCATTCATTGCGATTGCGACTGCTTCTACGCGTCGGTCGAGATGCGCGACGACCCGTCGCTGCGCAACCGGCCGCTCGCGGTCGGCGGCCGGCCCGACCAGCGCGGCGTGATCGCGACCTGCAACTACGAGGCGCGGCGCTACGGCGTGCATTCGGCGATGTCCTCGGCGCTGGCGATGCGCAAGTGTCCGGACCTGCTGATCCTGCCGTCCGCGATGGACAAGTACCGCGCGGCATCGCGGCAGATCATGGCGATCTATCGCGACTACACGCCCGACGTCGAGCCACTGTCGCTCGACGAGGCGTACCTCGACGTCAGCGGGTCGGAGCGGTGCCAGGGCAGTGCGACGCTGATTGCGCGGGAGATCCGTCAGCGCGTGCACGATACGGTCGGTGTGACCGTGTCGGCCGGCGTCGCGCCGAACAAGTTCATCGCGAAGATCGCGTCCGACTGGAACAAGCCCGACGGGTTGTTCGTCGTGCGGCCGCACGAGATCGACGCATTCGTCGCGGCGCTGCCGGTGCGCAAGCTGCACGGCGTCGGCAAGGTGACGGCCTCGCGGCTCGACCGGCTCGGCATCCAGACCTGCGCGCAATTGCGCGACTGGCCGCTGATCGACCTGCACCGCGAATTCGGCGCGTTCGGGCGGCGGCTGTACGAATTGTCGCGCGGGATCGACGAGCGGCCGGTGCAGGCCGACCAGGAGCGCAAGTCGGTCAGCGTCGAGACGACCTACGTCACCGATCTGACGACGCTCGAGCAGTGCGCGGAAGAAATCCGCCGCCTCGTCGTGCAGCTCGACGCGCGTATCGCGCGGGCGGGCGCCGCGCGGTCGATCCGCAAGCTGTACGTGAAGATCCGCTTCGCCGATTTCCAGCGGACGACGGTCGAGTGCGTGGCCGACGCGACGCATGCGGATACGGCCGTCACGCTGCTCGCGAAGGGGCTGCAACGGCGTGCGCAGGCGGTGCGGCTGCTCGGCGTCGGCGTGCGCATCGACGAGGATACCGCCGAGCGCCACGGGCAGTTCTCGCTGTTCGACGACGAAACCGGACACGCCGGCGACGCAGCCGACGAACCCCCGGCGCCATGAAAAAAGGCACCGCCGCGGCGGTGCCTTTCGATGCAGCCGGACGAGCCGGACAGCGGGCGCTCAGTGCGCAGGTGCGGCCATCCCGTTGTGGCGCAGCAGCGCATCGATCTGCGGCTCGCGGCCGCGGAACGCCTTGAACGAGTCCATCGCCGGGCGGCTGCCGCCGACCTCGAGGATTTCGCGGCGATAGCGCGTGCCGGTCGCTGCGTCGAGCACGCTGCCGCTCGCGGCGGCCGCTTCCTCGAACGCCGCGTACGCATCGGCCGACAGCACCTCGGCCCACTTGTAGCTGTAGTAGCCGGCCGCGTAGCCGCCCGCGAAGATGTGGCTGAACGTGTTCGGCCAGCGCGAGAACGCGGCTTGCGGGATCACGTGATAGCGTTCGTTGATCTCGCGCGCGAATGCGGTCACGCCGGTGGCGCCTGCCGGGTCGAAGTCGACGTGCAGCAGCATGTCGAACATCGAGAACACGATCTGGCGCAGCGTGCCGAGCCCGCTCTGGAAGTTCTTCGCGGCGATCATCTTGTCGAACAGCTCGCGCGGCAGCGCGGCGCCCGTATCGACGTGCGACGACATCGACGACAGCACGTCCCATTCCCAGCAGAAGTTTTCCATGAACTGCGACGGCAGCTCGACGGCATCCCATTCGACGCCGTTGATGCCCGACACGCCGAGCTCGTCGACGCGCGTGAGCATGTGGTGCAGCCCGTGACCGAATTCATGGAACAGCGTGATGACTTCGTCGTGCGTGAAGCATGCGGGCTTGCCGCCGACCGGTGCCGAGAAGTTGCAGGTCAGGTACGCGACCGGCGTCTGCACGGTGCTGCCGCGCTTCGCGCGCGAACGCGCGTCGTCCATCCACGCACCACCGCGCTTGCCTTCGCGCGCGTACAGGTCGAGATAGAACTGCGCGACGAGCGAGCCGTCGCGGTTCTCGACGCGGAAGAAGCGCACGTCCTTGTGCCACACCGGCGCATCGTCCGGCTTGATCTGGACGCCGAACAGCGTCTCGGTGACGGTGAACAGCCCCTTCAGCGCGGCCGGCTCCGGGAAGTACTGCTTGACCTCGTTTTCCGAGAACGCGTAGCGCTGCTGGCGCAGCTTCTCGGCCGCGTATGCGACGTCCCACGGCGCGAGTTCGGCGAGGCCGAGTTCCTTCGCGGCGAACGTGCGCAGCTCGTCCCAGTCCTTGTCCGCGTGCGGGCGTGCGCGCGTTGCGAGATCCTCGAGGAACGCGATCACCTGCTGCGGCGATTCGGCCATCTTCGGCGCGAGCGACACTTCGGCGAAGTTGCGGTAGCCGAGCATCTGCGCCTCTTCGCGGCGCAGCTTCAGCGCATCGGCGACGATCGCCGTGTTGTCCCATTCGGCCTTGCCGTCGCCGTACTGCGGCCCGAGTTCCGACGCGCGCGTCGCATAGGCGCGGTAGAGCGTCTCGCGCAGCGCGCGGTTGTCGGCGTATTGCAGCACCGGGAAGTACGACGGGAAGTGCAGCGTGAATTTCCAGCCTTCCTTGCCGTCCTTCTGCGCGGCTTCGCGGGCGGCCTCGATCGCGTCGCCGGGCAGGCCGGCCAGTTCGGCGTCGTCCTGCACGATGTACGCGTACGCGTTGGTCGCGTCGAGCACGTGATCGGAGAAGGCCTTCGACAGCGCGGCCTGCTGTTCCTGCAGTTCGGCGAAACGCGGCTTCTGGTCCTCGGGCAGCTCGGCGCCCGACAGGCGGAAATCGCGCAGCGCGTTGTCGAGGATCTTTTTGCGTTCGGTGGACAGCGTTGCGTATTCGGCACTCGCGGCGATTGCCTTGTACTTCTCGTACAGCGCGAGGTTCTGGCCGACGCTCGACCAGAATTCGGTCACGCGCGGCAGGTTTTCGCCGTAGGCGGCTCGCAGTTCGGGGGTATCGGCGACCGCGTTCAGGTGGCCGACGATGCCCCACGCGCGACCGAGCGGCTCCGTCGCGTGCTCGACCGTCTCGACGACATCCGCCCAGGTTGCCGGCGTCGCGGCGGCGCTTGCGGTCTCGACCGCGCGGCTGGCGGCATCGAGCAACGTGTCGAGCGCGGGCGTCACGTGTTCCGGGCGGATCTCGCCGAAGCGGGGCAGGCCCGAGAAGTCGAGAAGCGGGTTGGTGTTGGCGCTGGCGGACATAAGACTCCCTGTCTGTTGCCGGATGAACCGGAGTGAAAAGGGTAAGGCGCGCACGACAGCGCGGCGCCCGATATCGACATTATTGGGGCGCATCGCGCGCTTTCCAATCGTTAGTTTCTAACGACGCGATTGGCGCGGGGTCGAATGCGGGATGGGGTGGCCGGCAAGGTGCGGCCGGCGAGGCGCCGGCGCGCGGAACCGCACGCCGGCTGAACGGGCAGGGTCAGGCTGCTGCGTCGGCCGCGCGCTCGGCGGCTTCGATCGTGTTGATCAGCAGCATCGTGATGGTCATCGGGCCGACGCCGCCCGGCACCGGCGTGATGTGGCCGGCCACTTCCTTCACGCCCGCGAAGTCGACGTCGCCGCACAGCTTGCCCGCATCGTCGCGGTTCATGCCGACGTCGATCACCGTCGCGCCGGGCTTGACCATGTCGGCGGTCAGGATGTTGCGCTTGCCGACCGCGGCGACCACGACATCGGCCTGTCGCGTATGCGCGGCGAGGTCGCGCGTCTTGCTGTGGCAGATCGTCACGGTCGCGCCGGCGTCGAGCAGCATCATCGCCATCGGCTTGCCGACGATGTTCGAGCGGCCGATCACGACCGCGTTCGCACCCTGCAGCGGGATGCCGTGCGCCTCGAACATCTTCATCACGCCGTACGGCGTGCACGGGCGGAACAGCGGCTTGCCGGTCATCAGCGCGCCGGCGTTCGCGATGTGGAAGCCGTCGACGTCCTTCTCCGGCGCGATCGCCTCGATCACCTTGTGGCTGTCGATGTGCGCGGGCAGCGGCAGCTGGACGAGGATGCCGTGGATCTTCGGGTCGCGGTTCAGCTCGTCGATGCGCGCGAGCAGGTCGGCTTCCGACAGCGTGGCCGGGTACGCATCCTTCAGCGAGAAGAAGCCGTTGTCCTCGCACGCCTTGATCTTGTTGCGCACATAGACTTCGCTCGCCGGGTTGGCGCCGACGAGGATCACCGCGAGACCGGGCTGGTGGCCGCGTGCGGTCAGGGCGGCGGCGCGTTCGGCGGCCTGCGCGCGCAAGGTCTTCGAGAGGGCGTTGCCGTCGATGAGGAGGGCTGTCATGGTGGTGGTCCTGCCGGGAAGTTGGAATGCGGGCGTGCGGCACGCGAAGCGCCGCAGCAAAGCACGCAATTATACCGGTCGCCTGCCGTCGTCCGACAGTGAATACAAGGAAAGCGTCATGGCGCCGGTGCCGGCGCTCCGGGAGGAAGCGCCGGGCCATGCCGCGCGAGTGGGCCGCATCGCGCGGCGCGGTAGCCGATGGTGCGGCCGGCCGGGCAGGGCTGCCCGGAGCCGCGCGCGCCGCTCAGGCCTGCTTCTTCGACAGCGCGAGGCGCAGCAGGTCGGCCACCGTATTGACGTTGAGCTTTTCCATGATGTTCGCGCGGTGCGCTTCGACCGTCTTGATGCTGATGCCGAGATCGTCGGCGATCTGCTTGTTCAGGCGGCCCGCGATGATCCGTTCGAGCACCTGCTGCTCGCGCGCGGTCAGCTTCGACAGGCGTTCGCTCGCGGCACGCTGCTCCTGGACGCTCTTGCTTTCGCTTCGGGCCTTGTCGAGCATCCGCTCGACGAGCTTGCGCAGCTCGGCTTCGTCGAACGGTTTCTCGATAAAGTCCATCGCACCCTTTTTCATCGTCGACACGGCCATCGGCACGTCGCCGTGACCCGTGACGAAGATGATCGGCAGCGCGGCATTGTCGGCGATCAGGCGTTCCTGCAGCTCGAGACCGCTCATGCCCGACATCCGCACGTCGAGGATCAGGCACGCGATCTGGCCGGCCTGCTGCGCCGGCTGGTACGCATCGAGGAACTGCTCGGCGCTCGAGAAGCATTGCACGCGATAGCCGTTCGCCTCCAGCAGCCAGCGCAGCGAGTCCCGTACGGCCTCGTCGTCGTCGACGACGAAGACGGTTTCCTGAGTGGTGGTGACAGGGCTATTCATAGTTCTCCCGTAACGGTATGTGATGCCGATGCCTCGCGCCCCCCTTGGCCGAGATCAGCGGGTTCCCCAATGGGCAGGCTGCAGTGGAACGTCGCGCCGGAAATGCGGCCATCCGGCTCGACGTTGTTGACCACCCACAGACGCCCCCGATGCGATTCGATGATCGAACGGCAGATGTTCAGCCCCATGCCCATGCCATCGGACTTGGTGCTGTAAAACGGTTCGAACAGGCGCTCGGCGGTCGCTTCGTCGACGCCCGGGCCCTGGTCGATCACGCGGATGTCGACGAATCCCGCCTCGATGTCGGCGATGACGCGGATCACGCCGTCCGCCGACGCCGGCTTCACGTCGGCCATCGCCTCGGCCGCGTTCTTCATCAGGTTCACGAGCACCTGCTCGATCAGCACGGGGTCGACATAAATAATAGGCATTCTTGCGAGGATTTCCGTGACGATCCGGATCCTGCGCTTCCTGGCCTCGATTTCAGCGAGCCCGACCGCGTCGGCGACGATGTCCGCGACCCGGGCCGGCTGGCGCTTCGGCTCGCTGCGCTTCACGAATTCGCGGATCCGCTTGACGATCATCCCGGCGCGCAGCGCCTGCTGCGCGGTCTTTTCCAGCGCGGGCTGCAGCGTCTCGGGCGTGCCGCGGCCGCTCTTGACGAGCGCGAGCGTGCCCGAGCAGTAGTTGTTGATCGCGGCGAGCGGCTGGTTCAATTCGTGAGCAATCGACGACGCCATTTCACCCATCGTCATCAATCGGCTCGTGAACTGCAGCTTCTCTTCCTGCTGGTGCGCGAGCTCCTGCGCCTTCTTGCGGGTCGTGATGTCGGTCGCGATCTGCATCTGCGCGAGGTGGCCGTCCACCCACTGGATGTACTGGCGGCGCACCTCGAACCACTTCTGGATGCTCTCGACGTACACCTCCTGCGCATCGGCCGTGCTGCTCGTCAGCGCGGCGGCCGGCAGGCCCGCGAACGCGTCGACCATGTCGATCGAGTCGGACGAGGCCTGCGCACGGTCGAAGCCGCCGCCGGACAGCTCGAGATGGCCGTCCGGGCGAATGCCGAACAGGTGGCGGTAGTAGCGGTTCGCGAACAGCAGCTCGGCCTCGTCGGCGGCCAGCACCGACACCGCGGCGTCGAGGCTTTCGAGCACCGTCGTGAAGCGCTCGTGCGCGGCCGCGAGTTCCTCGCGCGCGCGCTTCGGCTCGGTGATGTCGGTCATCGACGACATCCAGCCGGTCTGGCGGCCCGAACTGTCGATCAGCGGCGACACGTACAGGCGCGCATGGAACAGCGTGCCGTTCTTGCGCCGCACGCGCAGCTCGAAGCCCGAGCTCGGCGCCTTGCCGCGCAGCGTCATGTCGAGCTGGCGCTGCATTTCCGGGTAAGCGTCGCGCGGCCAGTACGGGAACGGCGCGACCTTGCCGACGAGGTCGGTTTCGTCCCAGCCCGTCATCCGGCAGAACGCGGGGTTCACGTGCGTGATGCGGCCGTGCATGTCGAGCACGCGCATGCCGATCAGCACCGAATTCTCCATCGCGCGGCGGAAGAACGCCTCCGCGTACAGCGCCTGCTGCGCCTCGAAGCGCTGGCGCGTGTGCTTCCACAGGCTCCAGAGGCTCCACAGCACGAAGCACGACAGGCCCGCCACGAGCCATACGAGCGTGTTGTTGGTGAGGTTCGTGAGCTGCGGGAATGCGTACACGCGCACGGTCAGCCCCTGGCCGGGCGGATCGAGCGGCAGGTCGTAGTGCGAGTCGCGCGGCAGGCGCGGGCGCGTCGACGTGGACGACAGCTCGCGGTTGTTCGCGTCGGTGATCGAGATCTTGTACTTCGACGACAGTTCCTGCGGAATGTCGTGCTTCAGAATGCCTTCGACCGAGAACACCGCGGCGATCGAGCCGAGGTACTCGCGGTCGCCGCGCATGACGGGCGTCTGCAGCGTGATGAAGCCGTTGCCGAAGTCGTCGTAGATCAGCGGCGAATAGGCCTGGCGCCGCGTGCTGCGCGCCTCGTCGTACGCGCCGCGCACGGCGTCCTGCATCTGCGCTTCGCCGGGCTTCGCGAGCCGCTGGCCGAGCAGCGGCGGATGCACGGTCGGCCAGCGCTGTACGCCGGGCGATGTGTACCAGTTCAGGTAGAGGATTTCCGGGTGCGTCTGCATCACGTCCGCGACGGCCATCTGGAACGCGTTCTGGTCGAGACGGCCGGACGCGAGGTCGCGCGACACTGCCTGGAGCTGTTCCTGCGCGCCCGTCATCGACAGGCGGATCTGCTGCTGCGCCCACGCGACGTTCCGGAAGAGGGTGTCTTCCTGCTGCTGCTGTTCGCGGCGGTTGAGGCTCCACAGGATGAGGCTCATCACCACCAGGAACACGAGGATCGACAGCAGTGGCGTCAGCAAATAGGAATTGGACCACCACGGTCCGTGGTGCCAACGGGACGGCTGCGACTCCGCCGGCGGGCCCGACGGTCGCGCCGAGCGTGCGAGAAGCCGATCGGTCAACATGGCAGGATTGTAGCGCAGCGCAATACATGGAAAACCTATACCGGATATGTTGAACGGAAACGGATTTGTTCCGCCGGGACGCGCCGGAGAGCCCCGAAATATGGGTGCAGCGCAGCAATATTTCGTATTGCGAGAAAAGATCTCACAATTCGAAAATTTTGTTGCGCAGGCCCGCGCACGCTCATTACAATCCGCTGGAGCTTGCCCGCAGCCGGTCGCGTCGCGTCGTCTGCACGAGAGCGATCCTCACATTCCAGGACCCAGGAGACGAGAATGTCCGCTGTACCGAACGAAGTGATGAAATATGTCGCCGCCGAACGTGACGACGACCCGCAAGAAACCGTCGAGTGGCTGGAGTCGCTCGATGGCGTGATCTCCTCCGTGGGCACCGGCCGCGCGCATTACCTGATCGAAAAGCAGATCGAGTTCGCCCGCATGCACGGCGAACACCTGCCGTTCTCCGCCAATACCCCGTACATCAACACGATCCCGGTCGAAGCCCAGGCGAAGATCCCGGGCGACCAGGACATCGAGCACCGCATCCGTTCGTACACGCGCTGGAACGCGCTGGCGATGGTGCTGCGTGCAGGCAAGGACACGAACGTCGGCGGCCACATCGCGTCGTTCGCGTCGGCCGCGACGCTCTATGACGTCGGCTACAACCACTTCTGGCACGCAGCGTCCGAGCAGCACGGCGGCGATCTCGTGTTCGTGCAGGGACACTCGTCGCCGGGCGTGTACTCGCGCGCATTCCTGCTCGGCCGCCTGAAGGAAGAGCAGCTCGACAACTTCCGCCAGGAAGTCGACGGCAACGGCATTTCGTCGTACCCGCACCCGTGGCTGATGCCGGACTTCTGGCAGTTCCCGACCGTGTCGATGGGCCTCGGCCCGATCATGGCGATCTACCAGGCACGTTTCATGAAGTATCTGGAAGCGCGCGGCATCGCGAAGACGGAAGGCCGCAAGGTGTGGGCATTCCTCGGCGACGGCGAGACGGACGAGCCGGAATCGCTCGGCGCGATCGGGATGGCGAGCCGCGAAAAGCTCGACAACCTCGTGTTCGTGATCAACTGCAACCTGCAGCGTCTCGACGGCCCGGTGCGCGGCAACGGCAAGATCATCCAGGAACTGGAATCGGAATTCCGCGGTGCCGGCTGGAACGTGATCAAGGTCATCTGGGGCAGCCGCTGGGACGCGCTGTTCGCGCGCGACAAGACGGGCGCGCTGATGCGCCGCATGATGGAAGTCGTCGACGGCGAGTACCAGACGTACAAGTCGGAGTCGGGCGCGTTCGTGCGCGAGCACTTCTTCAACACGCCTGAACTGAAGGCGCTCGTCGCCGACTGGTCCGACGACGACATCTGGGCGCTGAACCGCGGCGGCCACGATCCGCACAAGATCTACGCGGCTTTCCACGAAGCCACGAACACGAAGGGTGCGCCGACCGTCATTCTCGCGAAGACCATCAAGGGCTACGGGATGGGCGAGTCGGGCCAGGCGATGAACATCACGCACCAGCAGAAGAAGCTGCCGGTCGAGCAACTGAAGAAGTTCCGTGACCAGTTCCGCCTGCCGATCACCGACGAGCAGATCGCCGACGTGCCGTACCTGAAGTTCGAGGAAGGTTCGAAGGAACTCGAATACATGCGCAAGCAGCGCATGGATCTCGGCGGCTACCTGCCGCATCGCCGCGAGAAGGCGACGTCGCTGCCGGTGCCGGCGCTCGACGCGTTCGAACCGCTGCTGAAGGGCACGGGCGAGGGCCGCGAGATCTCGACGACGATGGCGTTCGTGCGGATTCTGAACATCCTGCTGAAGGACAAGGCGCTCGGCAAGCGCGTCGTGCCGATCGTCCCGGACGAATCGCGTACGTTCGGCATGGAAGGCCTGTTCCGCCAGATCGGTATCTGGAACCAGGAAGGCCAGAAGTACGTGCCGGAAGATTCCGACCAGCTGATGTTCTACAAGGAATCGCAGACCGGCCAGATCCTGCAGGAAGGCATCAACGAAGCGGGCGGCATGTGCGACTGGATTGCGGCGGCGACGTCGTATTCGACGCACGGCGAGATCATGGTGCCGTTCTACATCTTCTATTCGATGTTCGGCTTCCAGCGGATCGGCGATCTGGCATGGGCCGCGGGCGACATGCGTTCGCGCGGCTTCCTGCTCGGCGGTACCGCGGGCCGCACGACGCTGAACGGCGAAGGCCTGCAGCACGAAGACGGCCACTCGCTGCTGTGGGCGGCATCGGTGCCGAACTGCGTGAGCTACGACCCGACCTTCGGCTACGAACTCGCGGTGATCGTCCAGGACGGCCTGCGCCGCATGGTGCAGGACCAGGAAGACGTGTACTACTACATCACGGTGATGAACGAGAACTACGAGCACCCGGCGATTCCGCAGGGCGAGCACGTGGCGGCCGACATCATCAAGGGCATGTACGCGTTCAGGAAGGCCGACGCCGACAAGAAGGCGCCGCGCGTCCAGCTGCTCGGCGCGGGCACGATCTTCAACGAAGTGATCGCTGCCGCCGACCTGCTGAAGAACGACTGGGGCGTCGCCGCCGACCTGTGGAGCGTGCCGAGCTTCACCGAGCTGGCGCGTGAAGGCCACCAGGTCGAGCGCTGGAACCTGCTCCATCCGACCGAGGAGCGTCGCCTGTCGCATGTGCAGAAGTGCCTGAAGGACACGCAGGGCCCGGTCATCGCGTCGACCGACTACGTCCGCGCGCTGGTCGACCAGATCCGCGGCCAGATCGATCGCCGCTTCGTCGTGCTGGGCACCGACGGTTTCGGCCGCTCGGATACCCGCGAGAAGCTGCGTCACTTCTTCGAAGTCGACCGTCACTGGGTCACCGTCGCCGCGCTCAACGCGCTGGCCGACGAGGGCACGATCGAGCGCAAGGTGGTCGCGGACGCGATCGCCAAGTACAACCTCGATCCGTCGAAGCCCAACCCGATGACCGTTTAACGCACACGCCGTGTGATGCCGCGCGCCGCTTCCGCGAGAAGCGCGCGCAGCCATGGAGACAGAAACAGATGAGTCAAGCGATCGAAGTGAAGGTGCCGGATATCGGCGATTACAAGGACGTGCCGGTGATCGAGATCGGCGTGAAGGTCGGCGACACGGTCGAGCCGGAGCAGTCGCTCGTCACGCTCGAGTCGGACAAGGCGACGATGGACGTGCCGAGCCCGGTAGGCGGCGTCGTGAAGGAAATCAAGGTCAAGGTGGGCGATTCCGTGTCGGAAGGCTCGCTGATCATCCTGCTCGAAGGCGGCGCCGCGGCGCAGGCCAACGGCGCGGCCGCGCCGGCCGCAGCACCGGCTCCGGCGGCCGCGCCTGCGCCGGCCGCAGCGGCACCGGCTGCCGCACCGGCAGCCGCCGGCGGCACGCTCGAAGTGAAGGTACCGGACATCGGCGACTACAAGGACGTGCCGGTGATCGAGATCGGCGTGAAGGTCGGCGACACGGTCGAGAAGGAACAGTCGCTCGTCACGCTCGAGTCGGACAAGGCGACGATGGACGTGCCGAGCCCGGCAGCGGGCGTCGTGAAGGAAATCAAGGTCAAGGTGGGCGATTCGGTGTCGGAAGGCACGCTGATCGTGCTGCTCGAAGCCGCAGGTGCAGCGGCTGCCGCACCGCAGGCGAGCGCACCGGCGCCCGCCGCTGCAGCGCCGGCGCCAGCACCGGCAGCACCTGCACCGGCACCCGCGAAGGCCGCACCGGCCGCTGCAGCGCCGGCTCCGGCCGCGGCATCGTCGGGCGAATACCGCGCCAGCCACGCATCGCCGTCGGTACGCAAGTTCGCACGCGAACTCGGCGTCGAAGTCGCGCGCGTGCAGGGCTCGGGTCCGAAGGGCCGCATCACGAAGGAAGACGTCACGGGCTTCGTGAAGGGCGTGATGACCGGCCAGCGCGCGGCACCGGGCGCGGCAGCCGCGCCGGCAGGCGGCGGCGAACTGAACCTGCTGCCGTGGCCGAAGGTCGACTTCTCGAAGTTCGGCCCGTTCGAGGCGAAGCCGCTGTCGCGCATCAAGAAGATCTCGGGCGCGAACCTGCATCGCAACTGGGTGATGATCCCGCACGTCACGAACAACGACGAAGCGGACATCACCGAGCTCGAAGCGCTGCGCGTGCAGCTGAACAAGGAGCACGAAAAGGCGGGCGTGAAGTTCACGATGCTCGCGTTCGTGATCAAGGCGGTCGTCGCCGCGCTGAAGAAATTCCCGACCTTCAACGCGAGCCTCGACGGCGACAATCTGGTGTTCAAGCAGTACTACCACATCGGTTTTGCCGCGGACACGCCGAATGGCCTCGTCGTGCCGGTGATCCGCGATGCGGACAAGAAGGGGCTCGTCGATATCGCGAAGGAAATGGCCGAGCTGTCGAAGGCCGCACGCGACGGCAAGCTGAAGCCGGACCAGATGCAGGGCGGTTGCTTCTCGATCTCGTCGCTCGGCGGAATCGGCGGCACCCACTTCACGCCGATCATCAATGCGCCGGAAGTCGCGATCCTCGGGTTGTCGCGCGGCCAGATGAAGCCGGTGTGGGACGGCAAGCAGTTCGTGCCGCGTCTGACGCTGCCGCTGTCGCTGTCGTATGACCATCGCGTGATCGATGGCGCGGAAGCCGCGCGGTTCAATGCGTATCTCGGCGCGTTGCTCGCGGATTTCCGTCGCATCATTCTTTGATGAGCGGGGTGGGGCTCGCGGGGGCGTGGTTTTTGGTTGGTTCTCCACGCTCTTGTCGTTGAACCTGTTGCGCTAACGGTCTATTAGCGTCGCCCCTGCGCGGGGCGGCGGTCACTTTTCTTTGTCTTCCAAAGAAAAGTAACCAAAAGAAAGGCGCGTCCTTGGGCGGACGGCAAAGGTGGTCCTGCCCAGCGTCGCGTTCTCTTGTCAGGCCGTAGTCGCAGTAGTGGGTTCTTCCGCGGGTTTCTCCCCCTCTGTCTGCAGCTAATCAAGAAGGGGACAGTCATGAGTCTCATCGAAGTCAAGGTTCCGGATATCGGCGATTTCAGCGGCGTCGATGTCATCGAAGTCAACGTGAAACCCGGCGACGTGATCGAAAAAGAGCAGACGCTCATCACGCTCGAATCCGACAAAGCCTCCATGGAAGTGCCCAGCGACGTCGCCGGCACCGTCAAGGAAGTCAAGGTCAAGGCCGGCGAGAAAGTCTCGCAAGGCACCGTCATCGCCATCGTCGAAGCATCGGCAGGCGCCGCCGCGCCCGCGAAAGCACCCGAACCGGCCAAGCCCGCAGCGGCTGCTCCGGCACCGGCCGCCCCGGCGCCCGCGCCGCAAGCCGGCAGCTACAGCGGTGCCGCCGACATCGAATGCGACATGCTCGTGCTCGGCGCCGGCCCCGGCGGCTACTCGGCCGCGTTCCGCGCAGCGGACCTCGGCATGAAGACCGTGCTCGTCGAACGCTACTCGACGCTCGGCGGCGTGTGCCTGAACGTCGGCTGCATCCCGTCGAAAGCACTGCTGCATACGTCGCTCGTCGTCGAGGAAGCCGCGGCGCTCGCGTCGCACGGCATCACGTTCGGCAAGCCGGAAGTCGATCTCGACAAGCTGCGCGACTTCAAGGGCGGCGTCGTCAAGAAACTGACGACGGGCCTCGCCGGCATGGCCAAGGCGCGCAAGGTCGAAGTGGTCACGGGCGTCGGCGCATTCGTCGATCCGTTCCACATGGAAGTGCAGGGCGAAAACGGCAAGAAGGTCGTCAAGTTCAAGCAGGCGATCATCGCGGCGGGCTCGCAGGCCGTGAAGCTGCCGTTCATGCCGGAAGACCCGCGCGTCGTCGATTCGACCGGTGCACTCGAACTGCGCCAGCTGCCCAAGCGCATGCTCGTGATCGGCGGCGGCATCATCGGCCTCGAAATGGCGACGGTGTACTCGACGCTCGGCGCCGAGATCGACGTGGTCGAAATGATGGACGGCCTGATGATGGGCGCGGACCGCGATCTCGTGAAGGTCTGGGAAAAGTACAACGCGAAGCGCTTCGGCAACGTGATGCTGAAGACCAAGACGGTCGGCGCGGAAGCGAAGGAAGACGGCATCTACGTGAAGTTCGAGGGCGAGAAGGCGCCGGCGGAAGCGCAGCGCTACGACCTCGTGCTCGTCGCGGTGGGCCGCAGCCCGAACGGCAAGAAGATCGGCGCCGACAAGGCAGGCGTTGCCGTTACGGAGCGCGGCTTCATCGACGTCGACAAGCAGATGCGTACGAACGTCCCGCACATCTTCGCGATCGGCGACATCGTCGGCCAGCCGATGCTCGCGCACAAGGCCGTGCATGAAGGCCACGTCGCAGCGGAAGCCGCGCACGGCGAGAAGGCGTACTTCGACGCACTGCAGATCCCGTCGGTGGCGTACACCGATCCGGAAGTGGCGTGGGCCGGCAAGACGGAAGACCAGTGCAAGGCCGAAGGCATCAAGTACGGCAAGGCCGTGTTCCCGTGGGCCGCATCGGGCCGCGCGATCGCGAACGGCCGCGACGAAGGCTTCACGAAGCTGATCTTCGACGAGGAAACCCATCGGGTGATCGGCGGCGCGATCGTCGGCCTGAACGCGGGCGACCTGATCAGCGAAGTGTGCCTCGCCGTCGAGATGGGCGCGGACGCGGAAGACATCGGCAAGACGATCCATCCGCACCCGACGCTCGGCGAATCGGTCGGCATGGCCGCCGAACTGTACGAAGGCGTGTGCACGGACCTGCCGCCGCAGCGCAAGAAGTAACGCGACCGGCGCCGGCATGTTGCCGGCCACAAAAAACGCCGCCTCCCGGGCAATCCGGGCGGCGGCGTTTTCTTTTGCTGGCGGCCGATGCTCAAACGACCGTTCGGGCAAGGCAGGCGGCTTGGCGAGCCCGGCGTGGTGCGGCGCCAGAAACGAAAAAGCCGCGCAGTGCGCGGCTCTTTCAGGAGCAGGGGACGCTTACGCGGCCGGCTTGCTCGAACGACGTGCGGCAGCGGCGGTAGCAGCCTTCGTTGCGACGGCAGCAGCAGCGTTGAAGTTCGTTTCAGCGATTTCGACGGCTTGCTTCGTGGCCTTCTGAACCGTTTCGTACGTGGTGTTCGCAGCGTTCAGTGCCGACTTCAGTGCGGCGACAGCCGTTTCCGAACCGGCCGGGGCGTTCTTCGCGACGTTGTCGACGAGTGCCTGGACCTTCTTGTTCTGCTCTTCGAATTGCGCTTCTGCAACCTTCGCGAACTCGGCTTGCGTCGACGATGCGATTTCGTACAGGTGACGGCCGTACGACAGCACCTTTTCCGCGACCGGCTGCGACAGGCTGGCTTGCAGTGCGATCAGTTCCTGTGCGTCCTTCACCGACAGCAGGCGCTGTGCGTTTTCCTGGCCTTCGGCCAGCGTCGACTTCACGACCTGCAGGTTGAGTTCGATCAGCTTCTCGACGCCTTCGAACGCCTTGGTCGTCAGACCGAACAGGCTTTCGAGGTTGGCTTTCTGTGCAGCGGCGATTTGCTCGGGGGTCAGCAAGGACATGTCCAGCTCCTGAAAAGCGATCGCGTCGATCGCAGGGTAAAGGGCACTACGACGGGGAACCTCGGATGCGCGTGCTTTGTGCAACGCAGCAATGAGGCCTATTTTAGGGCAGCGAAAACGGATGTCAAGTGTTTTTTGTGCGTTGCACAATCGCGACAAATTATCGATAAAACAACAAGTTATCGTGCCCGTTCGGAATCGGTTTCATGCGCGTCTCCCAGATGGTGCGCACGGGCGCGGGGCGCACGCGGCGCACCATGATCATGCACAGGTAAACCTGACAGGGTCATGGAACGTTATCCTTCTGTTCCTGTCGAAAACGCGCCGTTTCGATGCGCGTACCGTGGCGACGTGCCGCCGCCACGGCCGAGACCGGCTCCCAAGGCACCCCGAGCGCCGGATACGTAGTTTCCCCGCTTTAAATCGCCTCCGAAGTGACGTTATCTCAATTAACCGTGTGTAATCGGGAGACGGGTACTGTCGGGCAGCGCATCCCATGAATTTTTTCGATGGGAGCGGGAGGGTTCATTGGTCAGAGGTTGGCCAACCCTTACATTCCGGTTTAACGACGATCGGTAAGTGCCTAATATTGCTCTTTTTTTCAGCTTTAACTACACTTGCGGAAACCTCCCGCCCGCTTTGTCCAGACCCCAATGAAAGCCGAATCGTTTTCACCGCGCAGATTGTTGCAGAGCATGACGCTCGGCACGGCTGTGTCGGTCGCTGTCGCCTTGCTGGCGACCACCGCGTCCGTCACGCCCGCTGACGCCTTTGCCGCCACTGCGAAGACCCAACAAGCCGCCAAGAAAAAGGCTGTCGCTCCTGCTTCGTCCGCGAAGAAGAAGTCGGCCAAGGCCACCTCCGACAAATCCGCCAAGGTCGCCGCGGCCGATGCGCCGCGCGCAAAGGCGTCGCGCAAGCGCGTGACGCTCGCGGCGAACAGCGTGCGTGCCGGCCATCACGGCGCGGTTCGCAAGGTCGCGTTCCAGCCGCGCCGGCAGAGCGTCGGCCAGGCGTTCGGCCTGCACGATACGCCGGACGCACTCGCGCTGCGTTCGAGCGTCGCGTACGTCGTCGACCAGAACACCGGCGAGCCGCTGTTCGACAAGAATTCGCACGCCGTCGTGCCGATCGCGTCGATCTCGAAGCTGATGACGGCGATGGTCGTGCTCGACTCGAAGGCGCCGATGGCCGACCAGATCGAAGTCACCGACGAAGACCGCGACTACGAGAAGGGCACGGGCTCGCGCCTGTCGGTCGGCTCGGTGCTGTCGCGTGAAGACATGCTGCACATCGCGCTGATGGCGTCGGAAAACCGCGCGGCCGCCGCGTTGTCGCGTTATTACCCGGGCGGTCGTCCGGCGTTCATCGCCGCGATGAACGCGAAGGCGAAGTCGCTCGGCATGACCGATACCCATTTCGAGAATTCGACCGGCCTGTCGAGCTCGAACGTGTCGAGCGCGCGCGATCTGGTGAAGATGGTCAATGCGGCGTACCAGTACCCGATGATCCGTCAGTTCTCGACCGATCGCAGCTACGAGGTGTACACGGGCAAGCGCAATCTCGCCTACAACAGCACGAACGCGCTGATCCGCGGCAACGGCTCGTGGGACATCGGTCTGCAGAAGACGGGCTTCATCAACGAAGCGGGCGAATGCCTCGTGATGCAGGCGACGATCCACGGCCGGCCGATGGTGATGGTGCTGCTCGATTCGTTCGGCAAGTATTCGCGATTCGCCGACGCGGCACGCCTGCGCAACTGGCTCGACGCCGGCGGCGGCGAGCGCCTGACGGCGGCCAACACGCCGAACGGCGGGACCTGATCGCACGGCGGCGTGACGGTTCGCCGCCGCGCCGATGGCCGAAAAAAAGCCCCGCAATCGCGGGGCTTTTTTACTGCGGGCGCGCGGAGCGGCTTACGCCTGCCGCTGCAGCCCGTCCGCATCCTTCGTGGGCGCCGGCCGGTAGCCGAGCGATTCCGAAATGGTGAGGGCAGTACGGCTCAACTGGCCGAGCCACGCATCCTGGAGACGATCGGCCGGCGCCGACAGCGACAGGCCCGCGACGAGCTTGCCCGAATCGTCGTAGATGCCGGCCGCGATGCAGCGCACGCCGAGCTCCAGTTCCTCGTTGTCGCGTGCGCACGATTGCTGGCGGACGATCGTCAGCTCGCGCTCGAGCTTCGCGATGTCGGTGATGCTGTTCTGCGTATGGCCGGACAGCCCCGTGCGCGTCGCATAGGCGCGCACGCGCGACGTTTCGTCGGCTGCAAGGAACAGCTTGCCGACCGACGTGAGGTGCAGCGGCGCGCGGCCACCGATCGCACGGACGACCTGCATCCCTGAGCGCTCCGAATACGCGCGCTCGATGTAGACGATCTCGTCGCCCTGGCGCACCGACAGGTTCACGGTCTGCCCGGTGAGGCGGTGCAGCTCGCGCATCGGCATCAGCGCCGCGTCGCGTACCGACAGGCGTGCCTTCACGAGGTTGCCGAGCTCCAGCAGCCGCATGCCGAGGCGATACGTGCCGGGATCGGAGCGGTCGACGAGGCGGCAGGTCACCATGTCGTTGAGGATGCGGTGCGCCGTGGACGGGTGCAGCTCCGTGCGCTGCGCAAGTTCCTTCAGGCTCACGGGGTCACTGTGCGCGGCGAGCGCGTCCAGCAACCGCATCATGCGTTCGATCACCTGGATCGACGTTTTGGAATCCGGGGTGGGTTGGCTCATGTCGGGGGAGAAATCGGTTGACGCGGCAAGCGGTGTTGCAACGATTGTATCTCGTATCGTGAAAAAAGCGAACGCCGTTCGAGGAAGTCCTCGTTTCGCGCAGTGCGGGCTTGCGCGCGAGCCGGCGTTGGTCTCGCCGGCCAAACGGCGGATAATGAGAGCCGTTTTCTCGAAGGAGCGCGTATGCGAGTCGGTTTGTTCGTGACCTGCCTGGTCGATCTGATGCGTCCGGAAATCGGTTTTTCGGCGCTCAAGCTGATTCGCGACGCCGGCTACGAGGTGATCGTGCCGCCCGCGCAGACTTGCTGCGGCCAGCCGGCCTACAACTCGGGCGACCGCGCGCTCGCCCGCGATCTCGCGGAAAAGACGCTGCGCGAGTTCGAGCAGTTCGATTACGTCGTCGCGCCGTCGGGTTCGTGCGGCGGGATGATCCGCGCGCACTACGGCGACCTGTTCCGCGACGACCCCGAGCTGATGGGGCGCTACACGCGGTTCCAGCAGAAGGTCTACGAACTGACCGATTTCCTGGCGAATGTCGCGAAGGTCTCGCTCGCGCCGGGTGAATTCACGGGGCCCGTCACCTATCACGATTCGTGCTCGGGCCTGCGCGAACTCGGCGTGAAGGCGCAGCCGCGCGCGCTGCTCGCGCAGCGCGGCATCGCGGTTACCGAGATGAAGGACTGCGAGCACTGCTGCGGCTTCGGCGGCACGTTTGCGGTGAAGTACGGCGACATCTCGGCGGCCATCGCGGACGAGAAGTGCGCGAACGTGCGCGCGTCGGGTGCGGGCGCCGTCGTGCTCGGCGATCTCGGCTGCATGCTGAACATCGAAGGGCGGTTGCGCCGCACCGGCGACCGCGACACGCGCGTGCTGCACGTCGCGCAGGTGCTGGCGGGCGACGTCTGACGCCCGGTTCCGCTCACTTTTCCCCGATACCGCGATGCAAGTCCAATCGATGCATTTCAAGGCGCGCGCCGGCCAGAAGCTGGCCGACCAGCGCCTGCAGCAGAACCTGAAGAAGCTGTCGACGAAGTTCGTGTCCGCGCGTGCCGACGCGATGACCGCGATCGACTTCCCGGCCACGCGGGCCGCGCTGAAGGCGCGCCGCAACCGCGCGCTGGAGAACCTCGACGTCTGGCTCGAGGCCTTCGAGCAGGAGGCGACGCGGCGCGGCACGACCGTGCTGTTCGCCGAGACGACGGCGGACGCCGCGCGGCTCGTGGCCGACATCGCGCGCCGTCACGACGTGAAGAAGGTCATCAAGACCAAGTCGATGGTGTCGGAGGAAATGCGCCTGAACGCGGTGCTCGCGGAAATGGGCGTGCAATCGATCGAGACGGACCTCGGCGAATACATCCTGCAGATCAACGACAACGAGCCGCCGAGCCACATCATCGCGCCCGTCGTCCACAAGGACAAGGACGAGATCGCCGACCTGTTCGCGCGCACGCACCACCGCGAGCGGCTCACCGAGATTCCGGACATGACGCGGGAGGCGCGCGAGGTGCTGCGCCCGCATTTCATGTCGGCCGACATGGGCGTGACCGGCGGCAACTTCGTGATCGCCGAGACCGGGTCGGTCGCGATCGTGACGAACGAAGGGAACGAGGGGATGTGCACGGTGATGCCGCGCGTGCATGTGGCGGTGACGGGCATCGAGAAGGTGCTGCCGACCCTCGAGGACCTCGCGACCGCGATGCGCCTGCTGCCGCGTTCCGCGACGGGGCAGAAGACGTCGAACTATTTCTCGCTGCTGACCGGGCCGCGCGGGCCGGACGACGAGGACGGCCCCGAGCACAACTACGTGGTGCTTGTTGACGGCGGCCGCACGGGGCTGATCGGCGGCGAGTTCCAGGAGATGCTGCGTTGCATCCGCTGCGGCGCATGCATGAACCATTGCCCGGTTTACCAGAAGGTCGGCGGCCATGCGTACGGCTGGGTCTACCCGGGGCCGATGGGTTCCGTGCTGACGCCGAGTTACGTCGGGCTCGATCGCGCGCTGGATCTGCCGCAGGCCGCGACGCTTTGCGGGGAATGCGACAGCGTCTGCCCGGCCGGGATTCCGTTGTCGCACCTGTTGCGCACGCTGCGCGAGAAGCAGGTCGAGCGGCACCTGCGGCCGTGGCGCGAGCGGGCGGCGCTCGCTGCATGGGGTTTCGTCGCGCGGCGGCCGATGCTGTACGCGCTGACGACGAAGCTCGCGGTGCGCATCCTCGAGCGGCTGGGCGCCGGCGGCACGCTGCGACGCCTGCCGATGATGGGCGGCTGGATGGACACGCGCGACATGCCGACCCCGACCGGGCGCACGTTCCGCGAACTGTACGCGGCGTCGCAAAGCCACCTCGGCTGACGACTGTTCATCCGGCGACAACACTGCGTTCGCTATTTGGATATTTATCTCGATAGGTGCGGTCTATAGAATCTCGTCTGTAGTCCCCGGAATTGGGTTTCGGGGTACGAGGTCAAGGAGGTCCGCATCATGAAAAAGACAATATCGATGTACTGGCCGCTGGCAATCGTCGTTCCGCTGGCTGCGGCTGCCTATCTGCACGCGATGGCCGATGCGCCGTCGCGTGGCCCGCTCGCAGTTCACCAGGCATCTGCCGAACTGGCGCGTGCGGTGTCGTTCGGGCTGGTCGACGACGCGGCGAAGCCGCTGCCGGCGGCATCCGGCGACGTCGCGCTCGTCGCGCCGAAGGCGCTGTAATGCACGGCGCCGTCGCTTTGCCGGACGGCGCGATTCCGGTCGCCTTTGTATAATGGCGTGTTCTTCTCCCGCGCGGTTCGCCGCGGCTTTCCGATAGTGCGATGACCCGCGTTTCGATCTGTTTCGTCTGTCTCGGCAACATCTGCCGTTCGCCCACCGCGGAAGGCGTGATGCGTCATCAGGTCGATGCGGCCGCGCTGGCGGACCGGATCGCGATCGATTCGGCCGGCACCGGCGACTGGCATGTCGGCGAGCCGCCCGATACGCGTGCGCAGGCGGCCGCTCGCGGCCGCGGCTACGACCTGTCGGCGCTGCGCGCACGACAGGTGAGCGCGGCGGATTTCGAGCGCTTCGACCTGCTGCTCGCGATGGACGACGCGAATCTCGCGGAACTGCGCCGCCGCTGTCCGCCGCAGCATCTGGACAAGGTGCGCCTGCTGATGGAATTCGCGCCGGATTCGACTGAAACCGAAGTGGCCGATCCGTATTTCGGCGGCGCGCAGGGTTTCGAGCAGGTGCTCGACCAGGTCGAGCGCGCGTGCGCGGGCCTGCTCGAGACGCTCCGGGCTCGCACGGAGCGCTGATCGCGCGGTATTCAGCGGTCTGCGAATACCCTTTCAAAGACATGGATACTTGACTAAAAACGTCAAATATTTATACTTGACCAAAATCGTCAAGATTGCAGTCCCCTAGACACCATGAGACTCACCACCAAAGGCCGTTTCGCCGTCACGGCGATGATTGACTTGGCACTGCGCCAGGAGCAGGGCCCGGTGACGCTTGCAGGCATCAGCCAGCGCCAGCGGATTTCGCTCTCGTATCTCGAACAGCTGTTCGGCAAGCTGCGCAGGCATGAAATCGTCGAATCCGTGCGCGGCCCGGGCGGCGGCTACAACCTCGCGCGTCGCGCGCAGGACGTCACCGTTGCCGACATCATCATCGCGGTCGATGAACCGCTCGACGCCACGCAGTGCGGCGGCAAAGGCACGTGCGACGGCTCGAAGCAGCCCGACGGCCATTGCATGACGCACGAGCTGTGGTCGACGCTGAACCAGAAGATGGTCGAATACCTCGACTCCGTGTCGCTGCAGGATCTCGTCGATCAGCAGCGCGCACGCGAGGGCGCCCCTGCGGTGTTGCGCGATCGCCGCACGCCGGAGCCCGTCGCTGCACCGGCCGAACCGGTGCGCACGATGCCGCTCGGTCCCAATTCGGTGTTCAACATCGCGAGTTCGTGAGCGCGAAGGCGCCCGCCATACCCCATAACGCACATAGTCCCTGCACAGAATTCCCGGAGCGACAGATGACCCAAGAGACTCTCCACCTGCCCATCTACATGGATTACAGCGCGACGACACCGGTCGACCCGCGTGTGGTCGACAAGATGGTGCCGTACCTGCGCGAGCAGTTCGGCAACCCGGCATCGCGCAGCCACGCGTACGGCTGGGATGCCGAGCGTGCGGTCGAGGAAGCGCGCGAACAGGTGGCCGCGCTCGTGAACGCGGATCCGCGCGAGATCATCTGGACGTCCGGCGCAACGGAGTCGGACAACCTCGCGATCAAGGGTGCCGCGAACTTCTACAAGGGCAAGGGCAAGCACATCGTCACGGTGAAGACCGAGCACAAGGCCGTGCTCGACACGTGCCGCGAGCTCGAGCGCGACGGCTTCGAAGTCACCTACCTCGACGTCAAGGATGACGGCCTGATCGACCTCGACGTGTTCAAGGCCGCGCTGCGTCCGGACACGATCCTCGTGTCGGTGATGCACGTGAACAACGAGATCGGCGTAATCCAGGACATCGAGACGATCGGCGAAATCTGCCGCGAGAAGGGCATCGTGTTCCACGTCGACGCCGCACAGTCGACCGGCAAGGTCGGGATCGATCTGGCGAAGCTGAAGGTCGACCTGATGTCGTTCTCGGCACACAAGACGTACGGCCCGAAGGGCATCGGCGCGCTGTACGTGCGCCGCAAGCCGCGTGTGCGCATCGAAGCGCAGATGCACGGCGGCGGCCACGAGCGCGGGATGCGTTCGGGCACGCTGCCGACGCACCAGATCGTCGGCATGGGCGAAGCGTTCCGCATCGCACGTGAAGAAATGGCGACGGAAAACGAGCGCGTCCGCATGCTGCGAGACAAGCTGCTGCGCGGCCTGTCGCAGATCGAGGAAACGTACGTGAACGGCGACATGGAACGCCGTGTCCCGCACAACCTCAACATCAGTTTCAACTTCGTCGAAGGCGAGTCGCTGATCATGGCGATCAAGGACGTCGCGGTGTCGTCGGGCTCCGCGTGCACGTCGGCGTCGCTGGAGCCGTCGTACGTGCTGCGTGCGCTCGGCCGCAACGACGAGCTGGCGCACAGCTCGATCCGCTTCACGGTCGGCCGCTTCACGACGGAGCAGGAAGTCGACTTCGTGATCAACCTGCTGAACAGCAAGATCGCGAAACTGCGCGAACTGTCGCCGCTCTGGGAAATGCACCAGGAAGGCATCGATCTGTCGACGATCGAATGGGCCGCACACTGAGCGCCGGATTGAACATACCCGCGGGCGGATTCGCGCACGCAGACGTAACGAGTCAAGGAGTCTGAGTCATGTCTTACAGCAACAAGGTTCTGGATCACTACGAAAACCCGCGCAACGTCGGTTCGTTCGCGAAGGATGACGACACGGTCGGCACGGGTATGGTCGGCGCGCCGGCCTGCGGCGACGTGATGAAGCTGCAGATCCGCGTCGGCGCGGACGGCGTGATCGAAGACGCGAAGTTCAAGACGTATGGTTGCGGTTCGGCGATCGCGTCGAGCTCGCTCGTCACCGAGTGGGTGAAGGGCAAGACGCTCGACGAAGCACTGTCGATCAAGAACACGCAGATCGCCGAAGAACTCGCGCTGCCGCCGGTGAAGATTCACTGCTCGATCCTCGCGGAAGACGCGATCAAGGCAGCCGTGGCCGACTACAAGAAGCGCCACGACACCAAGGAAGGCGATCAGGCAGCAGCCTGAGCGGCATCGAGCGGCTAGAGAAGGAAACGCGGCGGGCCCCGGTGGCGCGCCGCGGCAAGGACATCATGGCAATTACACTGACCGAAAAAGCAGCACAGCACGTCCAGAAATACCTCGTCCGTCGCGGCAAGGGTATGGGCCTGCGGCTTGGCGTTCGCACGACCGGGTGCTCGGGGCTCGCGTACAAGCTCGAGTATGTCGACGAGCTGGCTCCCGAGGATCAGGTGTTCGAGAGCCATGGCGTGAAGGTGATCGTCGATCCGAAGAGTCTTGCGTACATCGACGGCACCGAGCTCGACTTCGCCCGCGAAGGCCTGAACGAAGGGTTCAAGTTCAACAACCCGAACGTGAAGGACGAGTGCGGTTGCGGCGAATCGTTCCGCGTGTGACGCGGATCTCCGCGCGATGCGGGCAAGAGGCGGCACGGGCCGCCTTTTTAATGTGCGGCGTTTGCCGTGCGACGAACCGGAATTGAACGCGACGATGGTCTCGCTGAAAGACAGCCACTTCGACCTGTTTCACCTGCCGGCGCAATTCGCGCTCGACGAGACGGCGCTCGACGCCGCCTATCGGACGGTGCAGACGCAGGTGCATCCGGACCGCTTCGCGGCGGCCGGCGATGCGCAGAAACGCATCGCGATGCAATGGGCAACCCGCGCGAACGAGGCGTACCGCACGCTGCGCGATCCGCTGAAGCGCGCGTCGTATCTGCTGTCCCTGCGTGGTGTCGACATCGGTGCGGAAAACAACACCGCGATGGAGCCCGCGTTCCTGATGCAGCAGATGGAGTGGCGCGAGGGCATCGAGGATGCCGCGGCCGCCCGCAATGTCGACGCGCTCGACGCGCTGCTCGCCGAGTTGCGCGAAGAGCGGCGCGTGCGTGTGGAGCGTCTCGGCACGCTGCTAGACAGCGGCGCGGATCAGGCGGCCGCCGAGGCCGTGCGCCAGCTGATGTTCATCGAACGGGTCGCGTCGGAAGTGGGCGCGCAGATCGAGCGCCTCGAAACTTAACCGCGTGCCTCGCGGCACGCGCAGCAAACGGGCCGAGCGCCCGAACGAACCAAGATGGCTTTACTGCAAATTTCCGAACCGGGCATGGCGCCGGCGCCGCATCAGCGGCGACTCGCCGTCGGGATCGATCTCGGCACGACGAACTCGCTCGTCGCGGCCGTGCGTAACAGCGTGCCGGAGGTGCTGCCGGACGAAGCGGGCCGTGTGCTGCTGCCGTCGGTGGTCCGCTATCTCGAGAAGGGCGGCCGGCGGATCGGCCACGAAGCGAAGGAGCAGGCCGCGACCGATCCGCGTAACACGATCGTGTCGGTCAAGCGCTTCATGGGCCGCGGCAAGGCCGAGGTCGAAGGCGCGGCGAACGCGCCGTACGAATTCGTCGACGCGCCGGGCATGGTGCAGATCCGCACCGTCGACGGCGTGAAGAGCCCGGTCGAAGTGTCGGCCGAGATTCTCGCGACGCTGCGTTATCGCGCGGAAGATTCGCTTGGCGACGACCTCGTCGGCGCGGTGATCACGGTGCCCGCGTATTTCGACGACGCACAGCGCCAGGCGACCAAGGACGCCGCGCGCCTCGCGGGCCTCAACGTGCTGCGCCTGCTGAACGAACCGACCGCCGCGGCGATTGCCTATGGCCTCGACAACGGGGCCGAAGGCCTCTACGCGGTGTACGACCTCGGCGGCGGCACGTTCGACCTGTCGATCCTGAAGCTGACGAAAGGCGTGTTCGAAGTGCTGGCCGCGGGCGGCGATTCCGCGCTCGGCGGCGACGATTTCGACCACGCGCTGTTCGGTCACGTGCTCGCGCAGGCCGGCATCGATGCGAAGACGCTCGCGCCCGAGGACGTGCGCCTGCTGCTCGACCGTGTGCGCGTGCTGAAGGAAGCGCTGTCGTCCGCGCCGCAGGCGTCGCTCGACGTCACGCTGTCGGGCGGTGCGCATCTCGTGCAGACGATCTCGCACGATACGTTCGCGTCGCTCGTCGAGCCGCTCGTGCAGCGTACGCTCACGCCGACCCGCAAGGCACTGCGCGACGCGCAGGTCACGCCGGCCGACATCAAGGGCGTCGTGCTCGTCGGCGGCGCGACGCGCATGCCCGTGATTCGCGACGCGGTCGCGAAGTATTTCGACCAGCCGCCGCTCGTGAACCTCGATCCGGACCAGGTCGTCGCGCTCGGTGCGGCGATCCAGGCCGACCTGCTCGCAGGCAATCGCGGCACCGGCGACGACTGGTTGCTGCTCGACGTGATTCCGCTGTCGCTCGGTGTCGAGACGATGGGCGGCCTCGTCGAGAAGATCATCCCGCGTAACTCGACGATTCCGATCGCGCGCGCACAGGAATTCACGACCTTCAAGGACGGCCAGACCGCGATGGCGATCCACGTCGTGCAGGGCGAGCGCGAGCTCGTCGCCGACTGCCGCTCGCTCGCGCGCTTCGAGCTGCGCGGCATTCCGCCGATGACGGCCGGTGCGGCGCGCATTCGCGTGACCTACCAGGTCGATGCGGACGGGCTGCTGTCGGTGTTCGCGCGTGAGCAGCATTCGGGCGTCGAGGCGTCGGTCGTCGTGAAGCCGTCGTACGGTCTCGCCGACGACGACATCGCGAAGATGCTCGAGGACAGTTTCAAGACTGCCGAAATCGACATGCGCGCCCGCGCGCTGCGCGAAGCGCAGGTCGAGGCCGAGCGGATGCTCGAGGCGACGCAGGCTGCGCTGGCGGCCGACGGTGAACTGCTCGACACGGACGAGCGCGCGCAGGTCGATGCGTTGGCCGCGGCGCTGCGCACGATCGCGCAGGGCGACGACACGGACGCGATCGAAACCGCGACCAAGGCGCTGGCCGACGGCACCGACGAATTCGCGGCGCGCCGGATGGACAAGAGCATCAAGCGCGCGTTGTCGGGCCGCCGGCTCGACGAGATCTGAACTCACGAACTGCGCATCGGCCGGTAACGGCCCGCGCGATATTGAACCGTGCGGCGCCTGGCGCCGCACCCTGACTGACGGAACGGACATGCCTCAACTGGTGGTGCTGCCTCACGTCGAACTGTGCCCGGACGGCGCGGTGATCGACGCGACGCCCGGCAAGAGTATCTGCGACAACCTGCTCGAACACGGGATCGAGATCGAGCATGCATGCGAGAAGTCGTGCGCGTGCACGACGTGCCACGTGGTGATCCGCGAAGGCTTCAACGATCTGACACCGTCCGAGGAGGACGAGGACGATCTGCTGGACAAGGCGTGGGGCCTCGAGCCGACGTCGCGCCTGTCGTGCCAGGCGATCGTGAAGGAAGATTCGGACCTGGTGGTCGAGATTCCGAAGTACTCGATCAACCACGCGAAGGAAAATCACTGACAGGAACCGGAGGCAGGCGATGAAATGGACCGATTCGCGTGAAATAGCCATTGCGCTGGCGGACAAGTACCCCGACATCGACCCGCAGCGGATCAACTTCGTCGACCTGCGCCAGTGGGTGCTCGAACTCGACGGTTTCGACGACGATCCCAAGCATTCGGGCGAGAAGATCCTCGAAGCGATCCAGGCCCACTGGATCGACGAATCGGATTTCGACGACGAAGACTGAACACCGCGTGCGTCGCAACGGCGCAGACGGCCGGTCATGAAAAAACGGCTCGTGAGCAATCGCTCACGAGCCGTTTTCGTTTTCAGGCCGCTTGCCCGCGCACGACATGCGGGCAGGGGGCACCGATGCGATCAGGCGATCACGCGCCGACCAGCGTGCCGTTCTCGATCCGCACGCGCTGGCCCTGGCCGAAAGGCGGCGGGTTGTGGTACGTGAACGTGCGCGTCGCGCCGCTCTCCATCTGCACTTGCACCTGATAGTCGGTTTCCGCGCGCACCTGCTTTTCGACCTGGTTGCCGGCGAGACCGCCGCCCAGCGCGCCGATGATCGTCATCGCGGTGCGGCCGTTACCGTGGCCGAACTGGTTGCCGAGCAGGCCGCCGGCTGCAGCGCCGCCCACGGCGCCGATCCCCGAGCTCTGGCCGGGCGTGCGCGTCTGCGTGATCGCGACGATCGTGCCGCAGCTCTGGCAGTAGGTCTGGGCCGGCGCCGACGGCTGCTGCGCGTATTGCGGCGGCTGCGGTGCCGTCGTATGACGGCGGTGCGGTGCAGCCGGGCGCGGCGCGGGCTTCGGCTCGGCCTGCGCGATGGCAGCCTTCTGTTCGGCCGCCTTCTGCTGCGCGGCGGCCTGTTCGGCTGCCTGCTGCTGGGCTTGCGCGGCCAGCGCGGCGCTGGCGGCCGCGGCCGTATCGACGGCCGGCTGCGATGCGATCAGCGCGGCCTGGGTCTGGCCGTTCTGTGCGTTGCTGCTGCTGGCCTTCGGGAAGATGCCCGTGATCGCAGCCGTCGCCGCGAGGCTGGCGACGATGACGGCGCCGGCGGCGGTGGCGATAAGCGGGTGAAGGCGTTGCTTTTGCGGCGTGGTCTGATTCTGGTTGTCCATTTTTTTCTCCGATGTCGATCCGGATCGGCACTGCGGCGCCGGGCCTGATCCCACGCTGCGGGCTCGAGCAGACTTGGCGTTCCTGCGCCTCGTTCTGGGCCCGTGGTCATGCGTGGTGACGCAAACGGAGTGTCGTCCACCGGCAAGCGGCGCGCCGTATCAAGGTGTAACGAATTGCAGCGGGGCGCTGGCGACCATGACAGGGAAAACCCGGAGAAGGTCGTCGCGACGGGGGAATAAAACAGGGGAGGATCGAGAGCCGGTGGACACCGGCCGAAGGGATTTACGCGTCGTTACAAAGCTGACGCGTGCGCACCGCAGGGCGCGGCGCACACGCGGGCGCGGCGATCAGTCTTCGCGGCGCAGATGCGGGAACAGCAGCACGTCGCGGATCGTCGGGCTGTCGGTCAGCAGCATCACGAGGCGGTCGATGCCGATCCCGCAGCCGCCGGTCGGAGGCATCCCGTATTCGAGCGCGCGGATGTAGTCGGCGTCGAAGAACATCGCTTCCTCGTCACCTGCGTCCTTCTGCTCGACCTGCTTCTTGAAGCGTGCGGCCTGGTCTTCCGGATCGTTCAGCTCCGAGAAGCCGTTCGCGATTTCGCGGCCGGTCATGAACAGCTCGAAACGCTCGGTGATGCCCGGCACCGTATCCGATGCGCGTGCGAGCGGCGACACTTCGACCGGGTAGTCGATGATGAAGGTCGGCTCCCACAGCTGCGCTTCGGCCGTTTCCTCGAACAGCGCGAGCTGCAGTGCGCCGGTACCCGCGTTCAGGAACGCCGGCTGCGACACGTCGACGCCGAAGCGCTTCAGTTCGGTGCGCAGGAACGCGTCGTCCGACAGCTGGCCGTCGGTGTAGTCCGGTGCGTACTTCTGGATCGCCTGCGTGATCGTCAGGCGATGGAACGGCTTCGCGAGGTCGAGCTCGCGGCCTTGATACTGGATCGTCGCGGTGCCGAGCGCATCGATTGCCGCCTGGCGGATCAGTTGCTCGGTGAAGTCCATCAGCCAGCGGTAGTCGGTGTACGCGGCGTAGAACTCCATCATCGTGAATTCCGGATTGTGACGCGGCGACACGCCTTCGTTCCGGAAGTTACGGTTGATCTCGAACACGCGTTCGAAGCCGCCGACGATCAGGCGCTTCAGGTACAGCTCCGGCGCAATGCGCAGGAACATCTGCATGTCGAGCGCATTGTGATGCGTGACGAACGGCTTCGCCGCTGCGCCGCCCGGGATCGGGTGCAGCATCGGCGTTTCGACTTCCATGAACTCGGCGTTGTCCATGAACTTGCGGATCGACGCGATCGTCTTCGTGCGGGCGCGGAACGTGTCGCGCGTTTCCGGCGTGACGATCAGGTCGACGTAGCGCTGGCGGTAGCGCATTTCCTGGTCGGACAGGCCGTGGAACTTGTCCGGCAGCGGGCGCAGCGCCTTCGACAGCAGGCGCAGTTCCTTGCACTGGACCGACAGCTCACCCTTGTTGGTGCGGAACAGCACGCCACGCGCGGCGACGATGTCGCCGAGGTCCCACTTCTTGAATGCGTCGTAGGTTTCCGCGCCGACGTCGTTCGGCGTCACGAAGAACTGAATCTGGCCCGACCCGTCCTGCACCGTCGCGAAGCTCGCCTTGCCCATCACGCGCTTGAGCATCATGCGGCCGGCCACCGACACCTCGACCGGGTTCGCTTCGAGCGCGGCCTTGTCCGAGTCGGCGAATTTCGCCTGCAGGTCGGCTGCGTGGTGCTCGGGCCGGAAATCGTTCGGGTAGGCGACGCCTTGCTCGCGCAGGGCGCGCAGCTTCTCGCGGCGCTCCGCGATGATCTGGTTTTCGTCCGCGGTGACGGCGGGCTGCGTTTGGGTCGGTTCGGTCATGATGGTCGGAATTCGGAGTGGGTGCGGCAACGCAAACGGGGGAAGGGCAAGGGGGCGCGGCCTGGCCAGGCCGCGCCGCGGCGCTTACACGCCCTGTTTGAGGCTCGCGCTGATGAAGTCGTCGAGGTCGCCGTCGAGGACGGCTCTCGTGTTGCTCATTTCGACGTTCGTGCGCAGGTCCTTCACGCGGCTCTGGTCGAGCACGTACGAGCGGATCTGATGGCCCCAGCCCACATCGGTCTTGCTCGATTCGAGCTTGTCCTGTTCGGCCTGGCGCTTGCGCATCTCGACTTCGTACAGGCGCGACTTCAGCATTGCCATCGCTTCGGCGCGGTTGCGGTGCTGCGAGCGGTCGTTCTGGCACTGCACGACGATACCGGTCGGCATGTGCGTGATCCGCACCGCGGAGTCGGTCTTGTTGATGTGCTGGCCGCCCGCGCCCGATGCGCGGTACGTGTCGATGCGCAGGTCGGCCGGGTTGATCTCGACTTCGATCGAGTCGTCGATTTCCGGATAGACGAACACCGACGAGAACGACGTGTGGCGGCCGCCCGACGAGTCGAACGGCGACTTGCGCACGAGGCGGTGGATGCCCGTTTCGGTGCGCAGGAAACCGTATGCGTATTCGCCCGAGACCTTGACCGTCGCGTTCTTGATGCCGGCGACGTCGCCGTCCGACTCTTCGAGCACTTCGGCCTTGAAGCCCTTGCGCTCGCAGTAGCGCAGGTACTGGCGCAGCAGCATCGATGCCCAGTCGCACGCCTCGGTACCGCCGGCGCCGGCCTGAATGTCGATGAAGCAGTTGTTCGGGTCGGCCGGGTTCGAGAACATCCGGCGGAACTCGATGTCGCCGACGCGTGCCTCGAGCTTCGCGGCGTCTTCTTCCGACGCGATGAGGGTGTCTTCGTCGCCTTCCTCGCGGGCCAGCTCGAACAGGTCGAGCGCGTCGCGCAGGTCGCCATCAAGCGCGGTGAGCGTCGTGACGACGCCTTCGAGCAGCTTCTTCTCGCGACCGAGCGCCTGGGCGTTCTTCGAATCGTTCCAGACGTTCGGGTCTTCGAGTTCCTTGTTGACTTCGGTCAGACGCGCAGCTTTGGCGTCGTAGTCAAAGATACCCCCGGAGCTCGCCCGCGCGATTGCGCAGGTCGAGCAGGGAGCTTTCGATCGCGTTGAGACGTTCCGCTTCCATGATCGCTCGCTATTCTTGCTTCGTAAAAAAGCGGAATTATAGCCGATCGGCAGGGTTGCCCGGTGACGCAAACGGTGCTCGCACGCGCACCGCGGCCCTGTCCGGCGCGGCGCGCATGCATCGGCGGGCGCCGCGGGCCGGGCGGCCCGCGCTCAGCCGGCCGCGTGTTCGACGATCAGCTGGACGCGCGTGACGCCGTTCCACGTGTCGGCGACGAGCCGGTACGCGACCAGCGCGCTTTCCGGCAGGGGCTCCGTGTGGTTGAACCAGATCGCGTTGAAGCGTTGGCGGCCACGTGCAAGCTGCAGTTTCAGGTGCTTTTCCTTCACGAGCGACTGGGACACGACGTCGAATTCGCCCGAGAAAAGCGGGGCCGGAAAACCTTGCCCCCAGACGGCCTCGTCGAGCAGCCCGACGAACTGCGGCGTGAAGTAGGCGTCCTCGAGTTCGCCGTCGGTCTCGATCACGCGGGCGAGCGCGTCGTCGGACAGCCATTCGCGCGCGACCGCCTCGAACGCGGCGGCGAAGCGCGGCACGTTCTCGGTGTCGAGCGTGAGGCCGGCCGCCATCGCGTGGCCGCCGAACGCGACGATCAGGTCCGGTTCGCGTTTCGACACGAGGTCGAGTGCGTCGCGCAGGTGGAAACCCGGGATCGACCGACCCGAACCCTTGACCCGCTTGCCTTCGTCGTCCGCGTGCGCAAACGTGAACGACGGGCGGTGGAATTTTTCCTTGAGCCGGCCGGCGACGATGCCGATCACGCCCTGGTGCCACTCGGGATTGAAGAGGGTGATCGTGCACGCGTCGGCCGGGTCGACGTCGGCGAGATCGGCAAGCGCCTGCTGCTGCATGCCGGCCTCGATCTCGCGGCGCTCGCGGTTCATCACGTCGAGCTGCTGCGCCAGGTCCCAGGCACGGCCGATGTCGTCGGTGATCAGGCACTCGATGCCGAGCGACATGTCGGAGAGCCGCCCGGCGGCGTTCAGGCGCGGGCCGAGGCCGAAACCGAGGTCGAAGCCCGATGCCGTGCGCGCCTCGCGCGCGGCGGCGCGGAACAGCGCGGCGACGCCCGGTTGCATGCGGCCGTTGCGGATGCGCTGCAGCCCCTGCGCGACGAGCACGCGGTTGTTGCCGTCGAGCCGCACGACGTCGGCGACGGTGCCGAGCGCGACGAGGTCGAGCAGGCCGTCGAGGCGCGGCTCGGCTTCCTTGCTCGCAAAGGCGCCGCGGCGGCGCAGCTCGGCGCGCAGCGCGAGCAGCACGTAGAACATCACGCCGACGCCGGCGAGGTGCTTGCTCGGGAACGCGCAGCCCGGCTGGTTCGGGTTGACGATCGCGCGTGCGGCGGGCAGTGCGTCGCCGGGCAGGTGGTGATCGGTTACGAGCACGTCGATGCCGCGTGCGTTCGCGGCCTCGACGCCCGCGACGCTCGCGATCCCGTTGTCGACGGTGATCAGCAGGTCGGGCTTGCGCGCGGCGGCGAGTTCGACGATCTCGGGCGTGAGGCCGTAGCCGTATTCGAAGCGGTTCGGCACCAGGTAGTCGATCTGCGCACCGAACATCCGCAGGCCGCGCACCGCGACCGCGCAAGCGGTCGCGCCGTCGCAGTCGTAGTCGGCGACGACGAGCAGGCGCCGCTTGTCGGCGATCGCGTCGGCGAGCAGCGACGCCGCGTCGGCGCAGCCTTTCAGCTCGGTGGGCGGGACGAGCCGCGCGAGCGCGGTCTCGATGTCGGCGGGGGACTGCACGCCGCGCGACGCGTACAGGCGCGCGAGCACGGGATGCAGGCCGTGGCGCGCGAGCGCTTCGGCGTCGGCGGGCGCGACGGGGCGGGTAACGATCCGGGTCATACGGGGTGTGCTTGTTGTTATTCGAACAGGGAGGCCAGCGCGCGGCGGCGCCAGAACTTGCGCAGGTCTGAGCGCGTCGCACGCAGCGTCACGGAACTCGTGTCGCCGCACAGCGTGAAATCGACGCCCGCCAGCTCGCCGTTCCGCAGCGCGGCGAGGGCCGGCGCGAACCAGTCGCGCTCGAGCGTGGCGAGTCCGTCGTGCCAGCGCGCCCAGTCCTGCTCGATGAACGGGGTGGTCAGCGCCGGCAGTTCGACGAGCGTCGCGCCGTCGGCAGCGGGCAGTGTGCCGAATGCGGCGGGCACGCCCGAGGCGTCGATCCGCGCGGCACGTGCAAGGCCGAGCGCCGCGGGCGATGCGGACAGCACGCGCGCGAACGGCTGGCCGACCGGTTTCAGCGTGCCCTGCGCATGGAACCAGATCGAGTTGACGGCCGGCAGCCCGCGCGCTTCGCGCGCTTCGTTGACCGGGTGCTGGAACCAGGCCATCTGCACTTCGTTCTGCAGCTTCATCCACATCCGCGAGCGTTCGCCCGTATGCGCCTCGTGCGGCAGCCAGATTTCGATGTTGCGGCCGCTCGCGCGCAGCGGCGCGGCGCCGGCGAGCCGGGCGAGCTGCTCGCTCGACAGGTACCAGCGTGACGGGTTCGGCGCTTCGAGCCGTACGCCGAGCTCCTCGATCAGCGGCCGGGCGACCGCGAGCAGCGCGGCCGCGTCGCCGTCGTCGAGCGCAAGGGCCGCCGGATCGACGAGCACCAGGTGATCGTGCGCGATTTCGACGTGCACGGGCTCGACGCAGGCCCAGGCCCGGGCGCCCGGATCGCCGCCGTCCGCCAGCAGCATGTAGGGCGCGAGCGGCGCCTCGTCGGCGGCGTTGCCCTGGGTCGCGCCGAACTGGCGGGCCAGCCAGCGCTCGTGCGGCAGCGTGCGCTGGAAGTCCTCGCCGGCCACGCGCTCGACGAGGCTGGCGCGGGCGAGCAACTTTTCGAGCGCGGGGCTGTCCAGCGTGTGCAGGGACGAGGCCGCATCGGCCGCCGACGGCAGCGCGAACGGAACGAGAAAATGGAGGCGTCGGTCGTGCATGATGGTGCGCATTGTATGGCAAACTGCGCGCGTGATCGGGCCGGCTGACGGCCCGTTCGCGTCCGGCAGCCGTTTTTCGACCGTGCCCGGGCCGGTGCCCGCCACCGGGCGGCGGTCCGGCCGCGGGGCGCCTCCCCGCCGTAACCAGCAGAAAGGATTCGCTTGAAACTTCCGTACGAATGGCAGATCGGCTGGCGCTACACGCGCGCCGGCAAACGCACGACCGGTAACGGCTTCATTTCCTTCATCGCGCTCGTGTCGATGCTCGGGATCGCGCTCGGTGTCGCGGCGCTGATCGTCGTGCTGTCGGTGATGAACGGCTTCCAGAAGGAAGTGCGCGACCGCATGCTGTCGGTGCTCGCGCACGTCGAGGTGTTCTCGCCGACGGGCTCGATGCCCGACTGGCAGCTGACCGCGCAGGAAGCGCGCCGCAATCCGTCGGTGATCGGCGCGGCGCCGTACGTCGACGCGCAGGCGCTGCTCACTCGCCAGGACGCGGTGAGCGGCGTGATGCTGCGCGGTGTCGAGCCGACGCTCGAGCCGCAGGTGTCGGACATCGGCAAGGACATGAAGGCCGGCCAGCTCGCCGCGCTCGTGCCGGGCCAGTTCGGCATCGTGCTCGGCGATGCGCTTGCCGGCAACCTCGGCGTGACGGTCGGCGACAAGGTGACGCTCGTCGCGCCGGAGGGTTCGATCACGCCGGCCGGCATGATGCCGCGGCTGAAGCAGTTCACGGTCGTCGGCGTGTTCGAGTCCGGGCACTACGAATACGACAGCACGCTCGCGATGATCAACATCCGCGATGCCGAGGCGCTGTTCCGGATGGCCGCGCCGACCGGTGTGCGGCTGCGGCTGAAGGACATGCAGAAGGCGCCGGACGTGGCGGTCGAGCTGTCGCATACGCTGTCGGGCAGCCTGTACATCCGCGACTGGACCCAGCAGAACAAGACCTGGTTCTCGGCCGTGCAGATCGAGAAGCGGATGATGTTCATCATCCTCACGCTGATCATCGCGGTGGCCGCGTTCAACCTCGTGTCGTCGCTCGTGATGACGGTGACCAACAAGCAGGCCGACATCGCGATCCTGCGCACGCTCGGCGCGCAGCCGGGGTCGATCATGAAGATCTTCGTCGTGCAGGGCGTGACGATCGGCTTCGTCGGCACGGCGTCGGGCGTCGCGCTCGGCTGCCTGATCGCATGGAGCATCCCGTGGCTGATCCCGATGATCGAGCACCTGTTCGGTGTGCAGTTCCTGCCGCCGTCCGTGTACTTCATCAGCGAGCTGCCGTCGGAACTCGTCGCGAGCGACGTGATCCGGATCGGGCTGATCGCGTTCGCGCTGTCGGCTGTCGCGACGCTCTACCCGAGCTGGCGCGGCGCGAAGGTGAAGCCGGCGGAGGCCCTTCGCTATGAATGATCGCGCGACCGCATTCGCGGATTCACGACAACACAACAGACAGGATTCGGCAGGTATGCAGGAATACGTGCTTCAGGCGCGCGGGATCACGAAGGCGTTCGTGCAGGGCGGCTTCAACGTGCAGGTGCTCGACAATACCGAGCTGACGGTGCGGCGCGGCGAGAAGCTTGCGGTCGTCGGCGCGTCGGGCTCCGGCAAGAGCACGCTGCTGCACGTGCTGGGCGGGCTCGACGAGCCGAGCGCGGGCGAGGTGTCGCTGCTCGGCAAGCCGTTCACGCAACTCGCCGAGCGCGAGCGCAACGAATTGCGCAACCGTGCGCTCGGTTTCGTCTACCAGTTCCATCACCTGCTGCCCGAGTTCACCGCGCTCGACAACGTCGCGATGCCGCTGCGCATCCGCCGGATGACGACCGAGGCCGCGCGTGCCGAGGCCCAGGCGATGCTCGAGCGCGTCGGTCTCGGGCCGCGGGCGAAGCATCGGCCGGGCGAGCTGTCGGGTGGTGAGCGGCAGCGCGTCGCGATCGCGCGCGCGCTGGTCACGAAGCCGGCGTGCGTGCTCGCCGACGAGCCGACCGGCAACCTCGACGGCACGACGGCCGATACGGTGTTCAACCTGATGCTCGAATTGTCGGAAACGCTCGAAACGAGCTTCGTGATCGTCACGCACGATCCCGATCTCGCCGCGCGCTGCGACCGCATCATGCGGCTGCGCGACGGCGTGCTGCACGAGGAGCCGGCGTTGCCGGTGTAAGTGGACGCCGCTGGCCGGTGCCGGGTTCGTCCCGGCGCGGCGCCAGCGTGCTGGAACATCGCCATGTGGATCGATACGCACTGCCATCTCGATGCCGCCGAGTTCGACGCCGACCGCGATGCGGTCGTACAGGCGGCGCACGCGGCCGGCGTGTCGCGCATCGTGATCCCGAGCGTCGGGCGCGACAACTTCACGACGGTGCGCGAGCTTGCGCAACGCACGCCGGGCGCGGTCTATGCGCTCGGCATCCACCCGATGTACACGCCGCGCGCACGCGACGAGGATCTCGACCTGTTGCGCATGGAAATCGAGGCGAGCCTCGACGATCCGCGCTTCGTCGCGATCGGCGAGATCGGACTCGACTATTTCGTGCCGGGGCTCGACGACGCGCGGCAGCAGTTCTTCTACCAGGGGCAGCTGAAGCTGGCGCGCGAATTCGACCTGCCCGTGCTGTGTCACGTGCGCAAGTCGCAGGACCGCGTACTGGCCGGGCTGCGCCGCTTCGGCGTGCGGCGCGGCATCGCGCATGCGTTCAACGGCAGTTTTCAGCAGGCCGAAGCGTATCTCGCGCATGGGCTGCATCTCGGCTTCGGCGGCAACGTGACGTTCACGCGGGCGCTGCAGATCCGCCGGCTCGCGGCGCAGTTGCCGCTCGATGCGATCGTCGTCGAGACGGACGCGCCCGACATCGCGCCCGAATGGGCATACAAATCCCGCAACACGCCCGACCAGGTGCCGCGCATCGGCGACGTGCTCGCCGAACTGCGCGGGATCGACACGGGCGCGCTCTCCCTATGCACTTCGGCTAACGCGCTCGCCGCGCTGCCGCGACTCGCCCTTTCGTCCGCATAATCGTTGCCGGAAGGCGCCGTATTCGCAATGGCGGCGCCGGATCGACGAGGAGGGGCGATGCGCGTGTGGTGGATCGCGTTCGCGCTCGGCGTGGTCGTACTGCAGCGGCAGGCGACGCTGCCGGGTGCGTTCGCATGGACGATCGGTGCGGCCGTGCTCGCGGGCTGCGTGATCCTGGGCGCATGGTGCGTGCGCCGCCGGCGTATGCGCATGACCGTCGCGCTCGGATGGATGCTTTGCGTGCTCGCGGCCTGCGTCGCCGGATTCGGCTACGCGGCCGCACGGGCCGAATGGCGGCTGGGCGACAGCCTGCCCGTCGAGTGGGAAGGGCGCGACATCGTCGTCACCGGTGTGATCCGGGGGCTGCCCGTGGTCGACGACACGGGTGCGCGGCTGCTGTTCGCGGTCGAGTCGAACGATGCGGGGCTGGCCCGTTTCCCGCCGTTGATCCGTCTGTCGTGGCGCGCGTATGACGCGGCCGCGACGCGCGACGCGCTGCCCGATCTGCGCGCCGCGCAGCGCTGGCGTTTCGTCGTGCGCCTGAAGCGCCCGCATGCGGAATCCAATCCCGGCGTGCGCGACAGCGAGGCGGCCTGGCTTGCCGTGGGTATTCGCGCCGTCGGTTACGTCAGCGCGCCCCGGCGGGCGGTATTGCTCGATGCGCGCGCGTCGGGATGGGGTGCATCGATCGATCGGCTGCGTGACGTGCTGCGCTCGCGTATCGGCGAGACGCTCGGCGGCGACGCCGGCCATCGCGGCATCGTCGCCGCGCTCGCGATCGGCGACCAGTCGGGCATCGGCGACGACGACTGGCGCGTGCTGCGCAACACGGGCACGAGCCACCTCGTCGCGATCTCCGGCCTGCATGTCGGGCTCGTCGGCGCGATCGCGGGCGGGCTCGTATCGATGGTCTGGCGCCGTCTGCGGTGGCGCGCGCGGGCCGCGCCGCTCGTGTTGCCGGCGCCGTACGCGGCCGCGCTCGCCGCCCTGGTGGCTGCGGCCGGTTATGCGGCGCTCGCCGGCTTCAACGTGCCGGCGCAGCGCGCGTGGTGGATGATCGCGGGCGGCGGCATCGCGTATCTGGCCGGACGCAGCGTACCAACGTCGGCGGTGCTGTGCGCGGCGCTCGGCGGCGTCCTGCTCGCCGATCCGTGGGCGGTGCTGTCGGCCGGGTTCTGGTTGTCGTTCGGTGCGGTTGCCGTGATCCTGCTGGCGGTTGCCGGCTGGCGCGCCGCGCGCGAGGCCGATGCGGAAGGCGATGACGGTGACGAAGGCGACGGCCCGGCCGGCTTGTCCAGCCGGTTGCGCGCGTGGGGTGCACGCGCCGGGCGCCGCATCGCCGAGGCCACGCGCGTGCAGTACGCGGTGACGATCGGCCTCGCGCCGCTGACGGCCGCCTGGTTTGCGCAGATATCGCTGTCGGGCCCGTTCGGCAATGCGTTCGCGATTCCCTGGGTCAGCTCGGTCGTGACGCCGGTCGTGCTGGCCGGCATCGCGCTGCCGGCGCCGTTCGACGCCTATGCGTTCCGGCTCGCGCACGCGGCGCTCGAACCGATGATGACGTTATTGGGATACCTCGCCGACTGGCCGGCCGGGGTGTTCTGGTTGCGCATGCCCGACTGGCCGGTGCTGGCGCTGGCCTGCGTGGGCGTCGCATGGGCGCTGATGCCGCGCGGCTGGCCGCTGCGCTGGGCTGCGCCGCTCACGTGGCTGCCGCTCGTCGCGCCGGCAGCCGATGCGCCGCCGCCGGGCGGTTTCCGGCTGACCGTGCTCGATGTCGGGCAGGGCGCGTCGGTGCTGGTGGAGACCGCCCGACGGACCTTGCTGTTCGACGCGGGACCGGGCGAGGAGTCGACGCATGCCGGTGCGCGGATCGTCGCGCCGGCATTGCGCTCGCGAGGCATCGCTGTGGTCGATTCGCTCGTGCTCAGTCACGCGCACGCCGATCACGCGGGCGGCGCACCGGCCGTCTATGCGGCTGCCGACGTGCGCCAGCTGCTGGCGGGCATTCCGCCGACGAGCGGGCTGTGGCGCGATGCGATGGCCGCCGGCGTTGCCGACCGGCTGCCGTGCGCGGCCGGGCAGCGCTGGACCTGGGACGGCGTGGTGTTCACGATGCTCTGGCCATCGGGCGGTCCGGGCGCGGGTTCGTCGAACGGGCAGTCGTGCGTGCTGCGCATCGACGCGGGCGGGACGTCCGCGCTGCTGACGGGCGACATCGAAGCGCCCGTCGAACGCCAACTCGTGGGCACTGCGCGCGACACGCTGGCCGCGCAGATCCTGGTCGTTCCGCACCACGGCAGCCGCACGTCGTCGGTCGAGCCTTTCCTCGATTCGGTCGGGCCGCGCGTCGCGGTATTTCCTGTAGGCTATCGCAATCGTTTCGGGCATCCGCACCGGGCGGTTCTCGCACGTTACGAGGCGCGCGGGATTCCGCTGCCGCGCACCGATCGCGACGGCGCCGTGCGGTTCGACGTCGCGCCGGCCGACGGCGGGTTTGCCTTCGAGCGTCATCGCGACGTTCGGCGGCGATACTGGATGGATCGGTGATCGCGGCAAGGGCCGCGTCAATTCCGGTCGACAAGGGAGACATCGGCGTTTGAAGGACATCCTCCATTTCTCGCATGCGAACGGCTTTCCGGCGTCGACGTACCGCACGATCTTCGCCGAACTGGCCGACGACTACGAGCTGCGCTACATCGAACGGATCGGCCACGACCGCCGCTACCCAGTGACGCGCGACTGGCCGCATCTCGTCGAGCAACTGCTCGACGACATCGGCAGCCGCTACGAGCGTCCCGTCTGGCTCGTCGGCCATTCGCTCGGCGGCTACCTGTCGCTGATGGCTGCGCTGAAGAAGCCTCAATGGGTGCGCGGCGTCGTGATGATCGATTCGCCGATCATCGCGGGCTGGCGCGCCGGCGCATTGCGTGCGAGCCAGTGGGCGGGGCTCGACGAGCGGCTGTCGCCGGCCGCCGCGACGCGTAACCGGCGCACGCGCTGGACGAGCCGCGACGAAGTGTGGCGGCACTTCCGCGAGAAGCCCGCGTTCGCGCGCTGGGACGAGCGGATGCTCGCCGACTATATCGACTACGGGATCCCGCAGGCCGGGGCCGACGGCGAGCGGGCGCTCGCGTTCGACCGGCAGGTCGAATACCTGATCTACCGGACGCTGCCGCACACGCTCGGCCCGAGGCTCGCGCACGGCGCGCCGGTGCCGCTCGGTTTTCTCGCCGGCACGCGTTCGCGCGAGGTGCGCCAGGTCGGGCTCGATGCGACGCGCCGCGCGGCGCGCGGCCGCGTCGAATGGCTGGAAGGCAGCCACCTGTTCCCGATGGAGCGGCCGCTCGAGACGGCCCGCGCATTGCAGCGGATGCTGAATTCGCTGAAGGCGGCCGAGGGCGACGTGTCGCAGGGCAGCGCCCCGCTCGCGAAGCGCGCCTGACCCCGGGCCCGGTGACCGGGCCGCGCCGCCGGTGCGTGCGGCTGCGCCGGCCGGCGGTGGGGCCTTCGCCCCGGCGCCCACGGCTGGTGCGGGACGGCGCGAAAGGGCGCGATCATCGAGTCAATTGCTGAGAGAAGGGCGGGCTTTACGGTATAATCCGTTTTTCCCGCGAGCATTCAGCGATGACCAAATATGTTTTCGTCACCGGCGGCGTAGTTTCTTCCCTCGGCAAGGGTATTGCCGCCGCCTCCCTCGCCGCGATCCTAGAATCGCGCGGTCTGAAAGTCACCCTCCTCAAACTCGATCCCTACATCAACGTCGACCCCGGCACGATGAGCCCGTTCCAGCACGGCGAAGTGTTCGTGACGGAAGACGGAGCGGAGACCGACCTCGACCTCGGCCACTATGAGCGCTTCATCAGCACGAAGATGCGCAAGGCCAACAACTTCACGACCGGCCAGATCTACGAATCGGTGATCCGCAAGGAACGCCGCGGCGACTATCTCGGCAAGACCGTGCAGGTGATTCCGCACATCACGAACGAAATCCAGGCGTTCATCGAGCGCGGGGCGGCATCGGCCACCTGCGGCGAGCCGGATGTCGCGATCGTCGAGATCGGCGGCACGGTCGGCGATATCGAATCGCTGCCGTTCCTTGAAGCCGCGCGCCAGATGAGCCTGCGCCTCGGCCGCAACAGCGCGTGCTTCGTGCACCTGACGCTGGTGCCGTATGTCGCGACCGCCGGCGAGCTGAAGACGAAGCCGACCCAGCACAGCGTGCAGAAGCTGCGTGAGATCGGCATCCTGCCGCACGTGCTGCTGTGCCGTGCGGACCGCCGCATTCCGGACGACGAATCGAAGAAGATCTCGATGTTCTCGAATGTGCCGGAGGACGCCGTGATCTCGGTGTGGGACGCTGACAGCATCTACAAGATTCCGCAGATGCTGCACGACCAGGGCCTCGACCGGATCATCTGCGAGGAACTGAAGCTGTCGCCGAAGGACGCTGACCTGAGCATGTGGTCGGAGCTCGTCGAGAAGCTCGAGAACCCGAAGCACGAAGTGACGATCGGCATGGTCGGCAAGTACGTCGACCTGACCGAGTCGTACAAGTCGCTGATCGAGGCGCTGCGCCACGCGTCGCTGCATACGTCGACCAAGGTCAACATCGAATACATCGACTCGGAAGAGATCGAGTCGAACGGTGTCGACAGCCTGAAGCACCTCGACGCCGTGCTGGTGCCGGGCGGTTTCGGCCGTCGCGGCACGGAAGGCAAGATCGCGGCGATCCGCTATGCGCGTGAAGCCAAGGTGCCGTATCTCGGCATCTGCCTCGGCATGCAGCTCGCGGTGATCGAATTCGCACGCGACGTCGTCGGCCTGAAGCAGGCGAACAGCACGGAATTCGAGCCGGACACGCCGGAACGCGTGGTCGCGCTGATCACCGAGTGGTATGACCGCGACGGCAAGGTCGAGACGCGCACCGAGGAATCCGACCTCGGCGGCACGATGCGCCTCGGTTCGCAGCGCTGCCCGATCAAGCCGGGCACGATGGCCGAAGAAATCTATGGCAAGGACGTGAACGAACGCCATCGCCACCGTTATGAAGTCAATAACCGCTTCGTGCCCCAGCTCGAAGCCGGCGGCCTTATCATCAGCGCCCGTACCCCGAGCGAGGATCTGCCGGAAATGATGGAACTGCCGCGTTCGATGCACCCGTGGTTCGTCGGCGTCCAGTTCCACCCGGAATTCACGTCCACGCCGCGTGACGGTCACCCCCTCTTCAAGTCGTTCGTCGAAGCCGCGCTCGCCAACAAGCAAGCGCGCGGAGTGCAAGCATGAAGCTGTGCGATTTCGAGGTCGGTCTCGACAAGCCTTTCTTCCTGATCGCGGGTACCTGCGTCGTCGAATCGGAGCAAATGACGATCGACACGGCAGGCCGCCTGAAGGAAATCTGCGCGAAGCTGAACGTTCCGTTCATCTACAAGTCGTCCTACGACAAGGCGAACCGCAGCTCGGGCAAGTCGTTTCGTGGCCTCGGAATGGACGAGGGCCTGCGGATCCTGTCCGAGGTGAAGCGCCAGCTCGGCCTGCCGGTGCTGACCGACGTGCATTCGATCGACGAGATCGAGCAGGTCGCGTCGGTCGTCGACGTGCTGCAGACGCCCGCGTTCCTGTGCCGCCAGACCGATTTCATCCAGGCGTGCGCGCGCTCGGGCAAGCCCGTCAACATCAAGAAGGGCCAGTTCCTCGCGCCGCACGACATGAAGAACGTGATCGACAAGGCGCGCGACGCCGCACGTGAAGCGGGGCTGTCGGAAGACCGCTTCATGGCGTGCGAGCGCGGTGTCTCGTTCGGCTACAACAATCTCGTGTCGGACATGCGTTCGCTCGCGATCATGCGCGAGACGAGCGCCCCGGTCGTGTTCGACGCGACCCACTCGGTGCAGTTGCCGGGCGGGCAGGGCACGAGCTCGGGCGGCCAGCGCGAATTCGTGCCGGTGCTTGCCCGTGCGGCAGTCGCGACAGGCGTCGCGGGCCTCTTCATGGAAACGCACCCGAATCCGGCCGAGGCAAAATCGGACGGCCCGAACGCGGTACCGCTGAACCGGATGAGCGCGCTGCTGGAGACCCTCGTCACGCTCGACCAGGCGGTGAAGCGCCATCCGTTCCTGGAAAACGATTTCAATTAAAGATCGAATGAACCTTGCGACGGTTTCGCGCGTCAGTAGCGAAAGCGGTTCGTGCGCGTGCGCCGTCGCAGTTTGAAGAATCCATCGTCATTCTCAGAGGAAACCCATGAGTGCAATCGTAGATATCATCGGCCGCGAGATTCTGGATTCGCGCGGCAACCCCACCGTCGAATGCGACGTGCTGCTCGAATCGGGCACGATGGGCCGCGCGGCCGTGCCGTCGGGCGCGTCCACCGGCTCGCGTGAAGCGATCGAACTGCGCGACGGCGAAGCCGGCCGCTACAACGGCAAGGGCGTGCTGAAGGCGGTCGAGCACATCAACACCGAAATCTCCGAAGCCATCATGGGCCTCGACGCGTCGGAACAGGCGTTCCTCGACAAGACGCTGCTCGAGCTGGACGGCACCGACAACAAGTCGCGCCTCGGCGCGAACGCGATGCTGGCCGTGTCGATGGCCGTCGCGAAGGCAGCGGCTGAAGAGGCCGGCCTGCCGCTGTACCGCTATTTCGGCGGTTCGGGCGCGATGCAACTGCCGGTGCCGATGATGAACATCGTCAACGGCGGCGCGCATGCGAACAACAGCCTCGACATCCAGGAATTCATGATCGTCCCGGTGAGCCAGCCGACGTTCCGTGAAGCCCTGCGTTGCGGCGCGGAAGTGTTCCACGCACTGAAGAAGATCCTGAGCGACCGCGGCATGAGCACGGCAGTCGGCGACGAAGGCGGCTTCGCGCCGAACTTCGGCAGCAACGACGAGTGCCTGTCGACGATCCTGCAGGCGATCGAGAAGGCCGGCTACCGTGCGGGCGAAGACGTGCTGCTCGCGCTCGACTGCGCGGCATCCGAGTTCTACCACGACGGCAAGTACCAGCTCGCGGGCGAAGGCCTGCAACTGTCGTCGGCCGAATTCACCGACTACCTCGCGACGCTCGCCGACAAGTTCCCGATCGTGTCGATCGAGGACGGCATGCACGAAAGCGACTGGGAAGGCTGGAAGCTGCTGACCGACCGCCTCGGCAAGAAGGTGCAGCTGGTCGGCGACGACCTGTTCGTCACGAACACGCGCATCCTGAAGGAAGGCATCGAGAAGGGCATCGCGAACTCGATCCTCATCAAGATCAACCAGATCGGTACGCTGACCGAAACGTTCGCGGCCATCGAAATGGCGAAGCGCGCAGGCTACACGGCCGTGATCTCGCACCGCTCGGGCGAAACGGAAGATTCGACGATCGCGGATATCGCGGTCGGCCTGAACGCCGGTCAGATCAAGACGGGTTCGCTGTCGCGCAGCGACCGTATCTCGAAGTACAACCAGCTGCTGCGCATCGAGGAAGATCTCGGCGACATCGCGAGCTACCCGGGTAAATCGGCTTTCTATAACCTGCGCTAACGCGCTACTATCGGGTTCGTCATCTCGACGCCGCTCTGTGCCTGTGCGCGGAGCGGCGCTTCTTATATCTGCGTCTCTTACATGCGGCTTGTCACTGTCGTCCTGATTGCCTTGCTGGCGCTCATTCAGTACCCCCTATGGTGGGGGCACGGCGGCTGGCTGCGGGTGCATGAATTGCGTCAGCAGCTCGACGACCAGCTCCAGAAGAATGCGGACGAGAAGCTGCGCAACGAGCGCACTGCCGGCGAAGTGCAGGATCTGCAGAGCGGCACCGCGGCCATCGAGGAGCGCGCGCGCTACGAGATGGGCATGGTGAAGGACGGCGAGGTTTTCGTGCAGTTCGTGTCGCCGAATGCACCGGCCGCGCCGCTGAACAACACGCCGTCGAATACGTCGACCCGCGGCGCCGTGTCCGCGGCGCCGGTGCGCGTCGTGCCGAATCCGCAGTCGATCGCGAAGCCGTCGCGGCATCATGGCGGCGACAAGGGCAAGGCCGCGCATCACTGACCGCGATCGTTCGAACCCATTGAAAAAGCGCGGGAAATGTGAACTGCACCCCAAAAGTTGG
>NZ_LDUL01000041.1:0-195783 GCF_001043615.1 Burkholderia sp. LK4 | reverse complement strand
AACACGAAATTCCTGACAGGCCCCACCACAACCGCAACCGGTAACACCAGCACCAGCAACAACGGCTCTACCGGTACAGCGACCGATACCACGTCGACCGATCAAACCACCACATTCAAGTGTCCGAGCGGCTACAAGTCGATACAGCTGACGAAGAGCACGATCCCGAATGCAACGATGACGCTCGTGACCGACGACGGCGTGGCGACGTATACGTTCAAGACGCCGCAGGACGGCGTGGTCCGTGACGGGACGGTGTGTCTGGGCAAGCCCGATCCGGTTCCCGCAGGCGTGCAGGCCGATGTGATCTACGAGATCAAGACGTATGGGGGTTTCTACGAAATGTCCGACCGGAAACTGACCCTGAACTTCACGTCGAACCTCATTCCCGATCCGTCTCCGCCGGTTATTGAGCTGGCCGACGTATCGAGCGGGACGGTCACGTACAAGCCGGCGATCCAGGGCAACCTCATTTCGACTCCGCCGAATTTCAGCCTGAGCGTCTATCCGAACGCTCCCGGTTTGTATGTGGTGCGCCTGAAACGATAAGCGCCGTGCCGGCCATGGCGAGCGTCCCGTGCCGTCAAACCGACGACTTGGCGCGTTGAGCCGTGGCCATCATGGCGAGCACGGCTTCTTTGATATCGGGTCGCCCGGGTGTCCTTGCACACTTGGCCGGCGAAGGGGCAGCAAGATCTGACAAGCTGGCCGAAAGCATTTGACCCCATTCAAAGAAGCCCGCCCGGCCTTGCGCATTCGTGCTCGTCGGGGCGCTCCATCCGGCAGATTTCTCCCAAATGCATCACAAGTCATTCATCCGATGAAAAATCCCCGTCGGTTACCGGTATGATGCGCACCTTGCGCGTGATCGGTCGTCGAACTTTGATACGACATTGATACACGCGGCGCTACAAATCCGCACAACGAGCGCGTGAAAGATTCTGTAATATAAATTCCGTATACTCGTAAGTTCTGATCCAGGCGCCGCCTGCCAATTCCTTCGGCCGACCGCCCACGCAGAACAACCAGATACGTCGCCGCCTGGCCGTCTTGCGCCGCGACACGCTATGCACCACCACTGAACATCTATGTCTTCCCGCCACTCTGGTTCGCCCGGCCTCGCCGCGGCGGTGATCACCCGTGTCCGGGCGCTGATCCGCAACGAGCGCGTGCTGTCGCCGCTGCTCGCGCTCGGCATCGGCCTGCTGCTGATCGTGGTTTTCCAGCACCTGTCGGAATCCGTCGACTACCGGTCGGTGATCCGCGAGTTGCGTCACATGTCCGTCGGCGAGTGGGGCGCATCGCTGGCCGCGACGGCCCTCAGTTATCTCGCGCTCGTCGCCCGCGATGCGGTCGGCCTGCGTTATGTCGCCGCGAAGGTGCCGCGCGTCGCGTTGTGGATCGGCGCGATCGCCGGGTCCGCGCTCGGTAACGCGACCGGCTTCGGCGCCCTGACGGGCGGCGCGGTCCGCGCACGCGTGTACGGCGTGTCGGGCGTTACGCCCGCGCAGATCGGCCGGATGACGGTGTTCACGAGCGGCACGCTGGCGCTCGCGATGGTGTTGATGACGGCGGTCGGCATGGTCTGCGTGCCGGAGGCGCTCGCCGCGATGCTGCACGTCGCGCCCGGCGTGCTGACGTGGGGCGGCGCCGCGCTGCTCGTGATACTGGCCGCGATCGTCGCGATGTGCGGCAACACGGCGCGCCCGGTCGTCACGCGCTTCAAGTGGCTGTCGTTCGACGTGCCTGCGCGGCGCGATCTCGTCGCGCAGGTCGTCTACGCGGTGCTCGACGTCGTTGCCGCGGGCCTGACGCTGTGGGTGCTGCTGCCGGCCGCGCCGGTCGGTTTCCCGACCTTCATCACGGTGTATGCGGCCGCGCTGCTGCTCGGGATGATCGGCCATACGCCGGGCGGGATCGGCGTGTTCGAAGCCGCGATGGTCTTCACGCTCGGTCGCGAAGTGCCCCCGCACGCGATGGTCGCCGCGCTCATCGCGTATCGCGCAATCTATTTCGGCGTGCCGCTCGTGCTGTCGGCCGGCCTGCTGGCCGGTTTCGAGGGCCGCGCGCTGCGCCGCCGGCTCGTCACGCGGCAGGCCGTGCGCGTGTCGCAACTCGCGCCGGTGTTCCTGAGCCTCGTGACGTTCGCGGTCGGTAGCATGCTGGTGATCTCGAGCGCGACGCCCGCGTTCTGGCACCGGATCGCGATCCTGCGCCACCTCGTGCCGCTGTGGGTGCTCGAAGGCTCGCAGGTGATCTGCAGCGTGCTCGGCGTCGCGCTGCTGTTCGTCGCGCGCGGGCTGCTGCGCCGCCTCGACGGTGCGTGGTGGATGACCTTCGCGCTGACGCTCGCAAGCCTCGCGCTGTCGCTCGCGAAAGGCCTCGCGTTCGTCGAGGCCGGCGTGCTCGGCACGCTGCTCGTGCTGCTGCTCGTCAGCCGCCGCCGTTTCAACCGCCATTCGTCGCTGCTCGCCGAGCGCTTCACGGTGAGCTGGTTCGTGTCGGTGACCATGGTGCTGATGCTGGCCGTGTGGGTGCTGTTCTTCGCGTTCCGCGACGTGCCGTACACGCGCGAGCTGTGGTCGCATTTCTCGTTCGACGCGCGCGCGCCGCGGGCGCTGCGTGCGACGCTTGCGTCCGGCGTGTTCGTCGCGCTGTTCGCGCTGTGGCAACTGCTGCGCCCGGCGCCCGGCCGTTTCGTGAAGCCCGCGGCGCAGGACCTGTCGGACGCCGAACGGATCATCCGCGCGCAGGAATGCAGCGATGCGGGCCTCGCGTTGATGGGCGACAAGTCGTTCCTGTTCTCGGAATCCCGCCAGGCGTTTCTGATGTATGCCAAGAACGGCCGCACGTGGGCCGCGCTCCACGACCCAGTCGGGCCGCGCGAGGAGTGGCCGGGGCTGATCAGCAAGTTCATCGCGCTCGCACACGCGCACAGCGGCCGTGCGGCGTTCTACCAGGTGCGCGCCAACGCGCTGCCGCTGTATCTCGACGCGGGGCTCACGCTGATGAAGCTCGGCGAGGAAGCGCATATCGCACTCGACCAGTTCGACCTGAAGGGTTCGAACCGGTCGCACCTGCGCTACGCGCTGCGCCGTGGCGACAAGGATGCGCTGACGGTCGAGGTGATCGCACCGCCCGACGTGCCGGCTACGTTGCCGGCCTTGCGCGACATCTCCGACGGCTGGCTCGACAGCCGCGACGCGCGCGAGAAGAGCTTCTCGGTGGCCGCGTTCCACGACGGTTATCTCGCGACGCAGTCGGTGATGCTCGTGCGGCAGGCCGACAAGCCGATCGCGTTCGTCACGTTCATGACGACCGACCTCAACACCGAGGCGACGGTCGGCGTGATGCGCCATCTTCCGGACGCGTCGCCGTACGCGATGGAATATCTGTTTACGCAGCTCGCGCTGCATCTGAAGGAAGCGGGCTTCCGCAAGCTGAGCCTGGGTATCGCGCCGTTCTCGGGGATGGGGGCGGCGAAGATGCCGTCGCCGTTGCACCGGATCGGCCTGATGGTCTGGCGCTTCGGTGGCCGTTTCTACAACTTCCGCGGCTTGCGCGCTTTCAAGAGCAAGTTTGAACCGCACTGGGAACCGCGTTACCTCGCGGCCTCGGGCACGGTCGGCGTGTTCGTCACGCTCGCGGATCTGTCATTGCTGGCTGGAGGTCGGCGTTCATGAGTTTGAAGAAGGGAATCGCGCGGGCGGCAGCCGCCTGCGCGGGGATGATGCTGGCCGGCGCCGCGTGCGCCACGCAGCCTGCCGCCGTAAAAGCAGAAACCGTGTCGGGCGGTCGTTATGGGCCCGTCACCGTGACCAAACCCAGCGGGCCGCTGCGCGGATTTGTCGTACTGTTCTCGCGTGAGGCGGGCTGGAATGCCGCCGATCAGCAGGCGGCCGACGCGCTCGCGAAAGCCGGTGCGATGACGGTCGGCGTCGATTCGGAGCGTTACGCGACGAATCTCGCCGCGAAGCAGGAGACCTGCCACCACCTCGACGGCGACGCCGAAGCGGTCAGCCACCAGCTCGAACGCCTCGCGCAGTCGTCGCGTTATTTCACGCCGATCGTCGCGGGCGTGGGCCAGGGCGGCGCGATCGCGAAGCAGATCCTGTCGATGGCGCCGGAGAACACGATTGCCGGCGTCGTATCGGTCGATCCGGCCGCGAAGCTCGATCCGCGCTTCAAGCCGTGTCCGCCCGATCCGACGATCGTGCGCCGCGCGATGCCGGGTTTCGTCGAAACGGCGGCCGCGGGCGATTCCGCGAAGCTCGTGTCGCTCGTCACGTCGCACCTGCGGGACACCACCAGCAGCGACGAACTCGACGTGTCGGATCTGCCGCTCGTCGAGCTGCCGGCCAAGGGCGGCAACGGCCAGCTCGCGATCGTGATCTCGGGCGACGGCGGCTGGCGCGATCTCGACAAGACGATCGCCGAGGCGCTGCAGCGCGACGGCGTATCGGTGGTCGGCATCGACAGCCTGCGCTATTTCTGGAGCGAGAAGCCGCCGGCGCAGGTGAGCCGCGATCTCGCGCGCGTGATGCGCACCTACATGGCGCGCTGGCATGCGAATCGCGTGGCGCTGGTCGGCTACTCGTTCGGTGCCGACGTGATGCCGTTCGCGTACAACCGGCTGCCGGCCGACCTGCGCGACAAGGTCGCCGTGATGTCGCTGCTCGGCTTCGCGCCGGCCGCCGATTTCCAGATCCGCGTGACGGGCTGGCTCGGCATGCCCGCGAGCGACAAGGCGCTGAAGGTCGCGCCGGAAATCGCGAAGGTGCCGCCGCAGCTCGTGCAGTGCTTCTATGGCGCGGAGGAGAAGGATACGATGTGTCCGGCGCTCGTGAACACGGGTGCCGACGTGATCAAGACGCAGGGCGATCACCACTTCGGCCGCGACTACATCGCGCTCGAGAAGAAGATTCTCGGCGCGTTCGGCAAGCCGGTGGCGGCGCGTTGAACGCCGGCGCCCGCTTCGCGGCGGGCACCGGCCGGACCTTTCCGGTTCTTCTTGCGGGCGGCCAGCGTGCCGCCCGTTTCATTTTGCGGCGGGCGTTGCCGCGTTCTGCTGCTGCATCGTTGTTCTCGCATCGCGTTGATAGAAACCCGGGAACCGGTCGAGCTGCCGCCGCGCGGCCGTGATGTCCGTGCCGTCGCCGAGCACCGCGCTCGAGAACCCCGTGCGTTCCATCAGCAGCAACTGGTCGACCAGCACCTCGCCGGTCGCGCGCAGGTCGCCGATGAAGCCGTAGCGCTTGCGCAGCAGGTACGCCTGGCTGTATGCGCGGCCGTCGGTGAACGACGGGAACTGCAGGTCGATGCGTGTGACTTGCGCGATCCGCCCGGCAAGCGGCGGCAGTTCCTCGTCGTTGCCGATCGTCAGCATCGTGGCGTCGTGCGGCTGCGTGTCGCCGGCGTGTTCGGCCGGCGTCAGCAGGCGGATGCGCGCGTGTGCGTTCGAAGCTTGCTGGTTCATGCTGGCTCCACCTGATGGCGCGCGTCGTTCGCGGCGGCCTTGAAGGGTTCCGTACCGATGCGGCGCACGGTGTCGATGAACCGTTCGCTGCGGCCGTCGTTGTCGATCCGTGCGTCGAGGTACGCGTTGACGATCGCTTCGACGACATCGACGATCTCGTCCGCCGAAAACGACGGGCCGATCACCTTGCCCGGCCGCGCCGGGCCGCTCGCGGTCGAGCCGTCCGAGCCGCCGAGCGTGACCTGGTACCACTCGGCGCCGTCCTTGTCGACGCCGAGGATGCCGAGGTGGCCGCTGTGATGATGGCCGCACGAGTTGATGCAGCCGCTGATGTGCAGGTCGATGTCGCCGACGTCATGCAGCATGTCGAGATCCTGGAAGCGCTCGGCGATCGCATCGGCGATTGGGATCGAGCGTGCGTTCGCCAGCGCGCAGAAGTCACCGCCCGGGCACGCGATCATGTCCGTCAGGAGTCCGACGTTCGCGCTGGCGAGCCCGATCGCACGGGCGTTTTCCCACAGCGGGAACAGGTCGTCGACATGCACCCACGGCAGCACGACGTTCTGCGTATGCGTGACGCGCGCCTCGCCGGCCGAGAAGCGGTCGGCGAGATCGGCGAGCGCGTCGAGCTGGTCCGGCGATGCGTCGCCCGGTGCCTGCAGGCGGCGCTTGAACGACAGCGTGACGATGCGCAGCGCCGGGTCGCGGTGATCGGCGACATTGCGTGCGAGCCAGCGCGCGAAGGCCGGGTGGTGTGCCGCCTGGGCCGACACGCGCAGGTTCGCGTCGCGCAGGCTGACCGTGCGCGTCTTGAGGCGCGGCGCGACGAACGACGCGGCGACGCGGTCGAACTCGACCTGGGCGATCGTGTGCAGCCCGCCGTCGTGTTCGACGATCTGGCGGAACTCTTCCTCGACGTCGTCGATGTAGCGTTGCCCCTCGGTCTTCACGAGGATCTTGATGCGCGCCTTGTACTTGTTGTCGCGCCGTCCGTAGCGGTTGTACACGCGGACGATCGCCTCGATGTAGTTCATCACGTGCTGCCAGGGCAGGAACGCGCGCAGCAGCGTCGCGATCGTCGGCGTGCGGCCCATTCCGCCGCCGACGCTCACGCGAAAGCCGAGTGCGCCCGTGTCGTCGCGCACGAGCTTGAGGCCGACGTCGTGCCAGTCGGTCGCGGCGCGATCCTCGGCCGCCCCGGTGATCGCGATCTTGAACTTGCGCGGCAGGAACGCGAATTCGGGGTGCAGCGTCGTCCACTGGCGCATCACTTCGGCGAACGGGCGCGGATCGGCGATCTCGTCCGGCGCGACGCCGGCGCGCTCGTCGCACGAGATATTGCGGATGCAGTTGCCGCTCGTCTGGATGCCGTGCATGTCGACGGTCGCGAGCAGGTCCATCACGTCGGCGGCCTTCGTGAGCGGAATCCAGTTGAACTGCACGTTGGTGCGCGTCGTGAAATGCGCGCTGCGGGTCGGCAGGCGCAGCGTGCCGAGCAGGGCCTGCGCGTCGCATGCGGCGCGGTAGGTGGCATCGTCGGGCACGTCGTAGTCGCGCGCGATCCGCGCGAGCACGCGCAGCTGCGCGCTGGACAGTTCGCCATAGGGCACGGCCACGCGCAGCATCGGCGCGTGGCGCTGCACGTACCAGCCGTTCTGCAGGCGCAGCGGCCGGAACGCGTCTTCGCTCAGCGTGCCGAGCTGCCAGCGCTCGAGCTGGTCGCGAAACTGGGCGGCGCGGCTGTGCACGAGCGCCCGGTCGAAAACGGTATATCGATACATGACGTGATACGCGAGAAGAGCCGCGGCGCGATGCGGGCGGCTCGAGGGGACGTTGCGACGGGTGTCAGGCAACCGGAGACAGCGTAGGGAACGCAGGGCGGCGGGACAAGCAGCAGATCGGGACGAAAAGGGCGCAGCAGATGGCCGGCGAGAGGCCGGCGCGGGCCGGGCATGCGTGCATGCCCGCGACGGGTGCTTACGCGTCGGCGTCGACGACGAGCGCCGGATCGAGCGCGCGGATGCGCTGGTCGATGAAGTAGCCGCCGCCTTCCTGATAGCGCAGGAACAAACGACCGCACGCGCGGCAGCGGCTCACGGTGCAGCGGTTGTACGGGAAATGGCGCAGTGCGATCGGCGCGTCGTCCGACGCGTAGCGCGTGCCGGCCGGATGATATTCGGCGTAGGTCGGCTCAGCCTCGCCGGGCGGCGTGAGCGTGGCGACTTCGGTCAGTTGCGCGGCCTGCAGCGACAGCGGCAAGGTCGTCCATCCGGCGAGCGGCGTTTTCGTGCAGGTGCACGGCTGCGTGACGTGCGCTGCTTCGGTGGCCAGTTTCAACAGCGCGTCGTGATCGAGGTAGGGCAGTTGACTCATGGGAAATCATGAAGAGGCGGCGGGATCAGCACTGTAACCCGCGCACCGGTTGCGTGCATGGTCGTGACGCAGGCGGCGCACCGTGTGCGCTTCAATCACCCTTGCGGACCGACGGCTGCGCGACCAGCTCGCCGAGCACGCGGATCGCGCGTTCGATGTCGCGGCTCCACGGATGGCCGAAGTTCACGCGCACGCAACGTTCGAAGCCGTGCGCGGCCGAAAACAGCGGCCCCGGCGCGAAACTGATTCCGCGTGCGATCGCCTGGCGATGCAGCTCCATCGCGTCGATCGCGTCGGGAAACGCGAGCCACAGAAAATAGCCGCCTTCGGGCCGCACCCACTCGACGCCGGCCGGCAGCCAGCGCCGCAGCGCGTCGTCCATCCGGTCGAGCTGCGCGTGCAGCGCGCCGCGCAGCTTGCGCAAGTGCCGGTCGTAGCCGCCGTGCTCGAGATAGTTCGCGATGCCGGCCTGCGCGGGAATGCTGGCCGACAGCGTCGTCATCAGCTTGAGCCGCTGCACCTTCTCCGCGAACCGGCCGGCGGCGGCCCAGCCGATCCGGTAGCCGGGCGCGAGCGTCTTCGAGAACGAGCTGCAGTGCATCACGAGCCCATGCCGATCGAACGCGCGCGCGGGCAGCGGGTAGTCGGGGCCGAAATGCAGCTCGCCGTATACGTCGTCCTCGATCAGCGGCACGTCGCGTGCGGCGAGCATTTCGACGAGCGCACGCTTTTTTTCGGTGGACAGCGTGACGCCGGTCGGATTCTGGAAATTGGTCATGAACCAGCACGCGCGAATGTCGTGCCGGTCGAGCGCGTTCGCGAGCGCATCGAGATCGAGGCCCGTGCGCGGATCGACGGGAATCTCGACAGCGCGCAGGTCGAGCCGTTCGATCGCCTGCAACGCCGCATAGAAGCCGGGCGCTTCGACGGCCACGACGTCGCCGGGCCGCGTGACGGCCATCAGGCACAGGTTCAGCGCCTCGAGCGCGCCGTTCGTGACGACGATCTCGTCGATGGGCTGCGAGATGCCCGTCGCGAGATAGCGCCGGGCGATCTGCTGGCGCAGCGCCTCGTTGCCGGGCGGCAGGTCGACGACCGTGCTCCACGGGCTGACGAGCCGCGTGGCCTGCGCGAGCGATTTCGCGAGGCGCGGCAACGGAAACAGTTGCGGCGACGGGAATGCGGAGCCGAGCGGCACGATGCCGGGCTGCGTGGCCGCGTCGAGGACGGAGAACACGAGGCTGCTGATGTCGACCTTGCGCGTGGCGCCGGCCCGTTTCGCGCGGCGCATGGGCGCCGGGCCCGCCTCCGGCGTTGCGCCGGGCGCGACGTAGTAGCCCGAGCGTTCGCGCGCGCGGATCAGCCCCCACTGTTCGAGCAGGTAGTACGCGCGAAACACCGTCGACTGGCTCACGCCGTGCTGCGCGATGATCTGCCGCAGCGACGGCAGCCGCGTGCCGACGGCGAGGTTGCCGTTGCGGATGTCGTCGGCGATCGTGTGGGCGAGGGTTTCGTAGCGTTTCATCGGCGAGGGTGGTGCGCGCCGTCGCCACGCGCGGGCCGGACTGGCGCCGCGCCGGCGGGCGCGGCTCATTGTCCGATGCGCGGCCCGAAAAGGAAAGTGCACGCGTGTCGACCGCGCGTTCCTGCCGCGTCAGGCCGCGTTCGGTTCCACGTTCCGTCGGTTCGCACCGCCGCGCAGCGGCGGCAGCGGCTCGACCTTGCCGACGATGAACAGGTACGACAGCGCGCCGACCACGCACAACGCACCGGCCACCGCGAGCGGCACGACGAACGAGCCCTTCGTGATCGACAGCATCACGCCCGTGAACGTCGTGATGAAGATCCCCGCGAGATTGCCGGCGAAATTCTGGATGCCGCCGAGCGACGCGACATGCGCCGGCGTCGGTGCGACTTCACCGACGAGCGTCCACACGTTGGCGCCCGCGAACGACAGGCTGGCATACGCGAGCGCGAATAGCGCAAGGCACGCCCAGACGTTCTCGACGAAGGCCGACAGCGCGATCGACGAAGACAGCAGCATCCCGAGCACGAGGCAGGTCTTGCGCGCGGCAGTCGCGCTCCAGCCGCGGCGGAACAGGCTGTCGGACACGTAGCCGCCGAGCCAGCCGCCGGGAATCGCGAGCAGCGCGGGCAGCATGCCCCACGTGCCGAGCGACGCGAGCGAGAAGCCGCGCGACTGCAGCAGGTAGCTCGGGAACCACGTGATGAAGAAGTAGATCGCGAAGTTCAGGCAGAACAGGCCGATCATCATGCCCCACACGGTGCGATAGCGGAACAGGTCGAGCCACGACACCTTCGGGCCGTCGGTTGCGGCCGCAACGGCCGGTGCGCCGCGTTGCGCGAGCAGGGCATCGACGGCGTCAGGCGCGATCGCGCGATAGCGTTCCGGGTCGCGATAGACGAACCACCACGCCAGCGCCCACACGATGCCGATGCCGCCCGTGATCACGAACGACCCGCGCCAGCCGACGATCGAGATCAGCCACGCGACGAGCGGCAGCGACAGCGCGGAGCCGACGCGCGAGCCGCTGTCGAAGATGCTGCTCGCGAGCCCGCGTTCGCTGCGCGGGAACCAGTTGAACGCGACCTTCGCGAACGACGGGATCGCGGCCGCCTCGCCGACGCCGAGCATCAGCCGCACGCCGACGAGCTGCGCGAGGCCGCGCGCGGCGCCCGTCGCGACGGTGAACACCGACCACCAGCCGACCGCGAGCGCGAGGCTCACGCGCACGCCGACCTTGTCGATGAACCAGCCGGCCGGCAACTGCAGGAACGCGTAGGTCCAGAAGAATGCGCTCAGCACGAGCCCCATGCCGACCGCGTCGAGGCCGAGGTCGGCGCGGATGCTGGGCGCCGCGATCGCGAGGTTCGCGCGATCGATGAAGTTGATGACGTTGGCCAGGAAGCACATCAGGATCATGGCCCATCGGATGCGTGGCATGCGGTGTCTCCGCGCGGAATGTCGTGACGGACGGCCGGCGATCCGCTGCGCCGGCCGCCTCGATGGGTGGCTTATCGGGTGACTGGCGACGGCGTGCGGTCGAACTTCGCGAGCGCTTCCCACAGGCCGTTCAGGTAGACCGCGCCGAGCGCGCGGTCATAGAGGCCGTAACCGGGCTTGCCCGTCTCGCCCCAGATCATGCGGCCGTGGTCGGGGCGCACGTAGCCGGTGAAGCCGGTGTCGTGGTACGCCTTCACGATCGCGGCGATGTCGAGCGAGCCGCAGCTCGACAGATGCGCCGTTTCCTCGAAATCGCCGTTCGCGTCGACCTTCACGTTGCGGATGTGCGCGAAGTGGATGCGGCCCATCGCGCCGAATTCGCGCACGAGCGCCTCGACGTCGTTCTGCGGGCCCGCGCCGAGCGAACCCGAGCACAGCGTCAGCCCGTTCGCGGGCGTGTCGACGATGCGCACGATCCGCGCGAGATCGTCGCGGTTCTTCACGATGCGCGGCAGCCCGAAGATCGGGCGCGGCGGATCGTCGGGGTGGATCGCCATCTTCACGCCGGCTTCCTCGGCGACCGGGACGATCGCCTTCAGGAAGTATTCGAGGTTCGCCCACAGCGCCGCTTCGTCGACGTCGCGATACTCGGCGAGCAGCGCCTGCAACTGTTCGGGCTGGTAGCTCGAATCCCAGCCCGGCAGCGCGATGCCGTCGTCCGGATCGATCCGGTCGACCGCGTCGGTGCTGAACGCGAGGCAGGTCGAGCCGTCGTCGAGCGTCTTCGACAGCTCGGTGCGCGTCCAGTCGAAGACAGGCATGAAGTTGTAGCAGATGACGCGCACGCCGGCCGCGCCGAGGTGGCGAATCGTCTGACGGTAGTTGTCGATCAGGCGGTCGCGGCCCGGCTTGCCGAGCTTGATGTCCTCGTGCACCGGCACCGATTCGACGACTTCGAACTGCAGGCCGGCGCGTTCGATCGTCGCCTTCAGCGCGCCGATCTTGTGCGCGGGCCAGACTTCGCCCACCGGTTCGTCGTAGATCGCCGACACGATATGCGTGACGCCCGGGATCTGGCGGATGTATTGCAGCGAGACCGGATCGGACTCGCCGTACCAACGGAAAGACATCTTCACTGGAGCGGCTCCTGGCTGGCGGTTGATGCATCGGACGAACGGGCGGCGGCGTGCCGGCCCGTTTCCGGTGTGCGGATTATGATTGGTATGCCAGTTACGCGGGATAGTGGTTTACCAGTTGTTGGGATCGCAACCGGCGGCATGACGCTTCGGCGCACACCCCCGCGCGCCGGCCAATACGTCGAACCGGACGCTGGCCGAAATTGGTGTACCATTTTGCCGATCCGGCGCCGCGACGGCGCCGGCCAGCCTGTTGCGAGCCTTTCGATGACCGATCTTTCCAGCCAGCCAGCCAGCCGCGATACCGATGCCGCGGACCGCTCCTATATCGGCCTCGCGCGGCAGATTCACGCGATGGTGGCTGCCGGTGCGTTCGAGGCCGGCGCGCGGCTGCCGTCCGAGCGCAGCCTGGCCGACCAGTTCGGCGTGAGCCGCACGCAGGTGCGCGAGGCGATCATCGCGCTCGAGGTGCAGGGGATCGTCGAGGTGCGGATCGGTTCGGGCATCTACGTATCGGCGGCCGATGCCGCGCGGCCGGTGACGTTCGAGGTGCCGCGCGGCCCCGGGCCGATCGAGACGCTGCGCGCGCGCGGATTGATCGAGGCGGAAGTCGCCGCGCTCGCGGCGACCGAACGCAAGGATGCGGATCTCGACCGGCTGTTCTTCTCGCTGACGACGATGCGCGAACAGATGGACGACAAGGCCGCGTACGACGCGGCCGATCGCCAGTTCCACCTGCGCATCGCGGAGTCGACCGGCAACACGGTGCTGCTGCACATGGTCACCGCGATGTGGGACTGCGCGCGCAGCGATCCGCTGTGGGACAAGATCGAGGAGCACTTTCACTCGAGCGCGCTGCGCGAGGCATCGCAGGAGGATCACCAGCGGATCTTCGCGGCGATCATGGCGCGCGACGCGGCGGCTGCACGCGAGGCGATGGGCGCACACCTGTCGCGCGTGATCGCGGAATTCACGCAGGCGTGGCGCTGACGTTCGTTCCGGTCGACGGAAACGGCCCGCCGTAACGGCACCGGCATGCGGCGTCGCTGATGGCGCGCGGGCGCCGTATACGGCTTCTTCCAATTGCGCGACCGTAGGTTTTATGGTCTTGTTGCGTGATATCGCATCGACTCGAAAAAGGACAGTCGAATGCAGCGGGGCGATTCACGCGGGGTCCGATTGATCAGGGGAATCGGCGCACGTACACGCGTACGTATCGCCGTGCGCAGGCTGCTCATCATTTTGACGGCAGGCTTACTTGCCGCTGCGCTGCCGGTGCTCGCCGCCTCTCCCGAAACCGTCAACGACAACGTGCTGCGCGTGCTCGCATGGCCCGGTTATGCGGACAGCGATGTCGTCAGCGCGTTCGAGGCGCAATTTCACGTACGCGTCGAAGTGACGTTCGTCGACTCCGACGAAGCGTTGTGGACGCGGATGCACAGCGCGGCGCCGCCGCCGTACGACGTGCTGGCCGCAAACACGGCCGAGATCCAGCGCTACGCGCACGAACGTCTGCTCGCGCCGATCGACCTGACGCGCATCCCGAACCGGCGGCGGCAGTTGCCGAACTTCCAGCAGCTCGCGACGATCGACGGGCTCGTGGAAGAGGGGGCTGCCTATGCGATCCCGTTTACGTATTCGTCGATGGGGCTGATCTACGACCGCAAGCAGGTTTCCGCCGTGCCGCGCTCGATGCGGGAGCTGTGGAATCCGCGCTACCGCGGCAAGGTGCTCGACTTCAACAGCGCGCAGCACAATTTTTCGTTCGCGGCGCTGGCGCTCGGCTATCCCGATCCGTTCCGCCTGTCGCCCGCGCAGACGCTCGCCGTCGCGCACAAGCTGATCGACCTGCGCCGCAACCTGCTGACGTACTACACGCTTCCTGAAGAGGCGACCGCGCTGTTCGTCCAGCATCGCGCGGCGCTGATGTTCGGCAATTACGGCACGCAGCAGGTGGAACTGCTGCGGCGCGCCGGCGCGGACGTCGGCTACGTGATCCCGGACGAAGGTGCGCTCGCGTGGCTCGACTGCTGGGCCGTCACGCGCGGCGCGCAGCATCCCGAGCTCGCGTTCGCATGGATCAACTACATGCTCGAACCGGCGATCGGTGCGCTGCTGACCGAACGCCAGGGCCTCGCGAACACGTTCGCGCCGCCGCCGGGCCTCGACACCGGGCACCAGCATCTCGTCTGGCTCCAGCCCGTCGAGGACATCGCGCGGCGCGAATCGCTGTGGAGCCGCATCGTGTCGGGCGACCGTCCGGAGCGGTTCGGAAAATGATCCGGCTCGGGCTCACATCGAAACTGTCGGTGCTGTTCGCGTGCATCGGCGTGATCGCGTCCGGCACGACCGGCTATTACGCGTATCGCGCGAACCGCGCGATGCTCGTGCAGGAGGCACAGCACAGCCTGCTGATGTCGACGCAACTGCTCGGGCAACGCTTCACCACCGCGCTGTCCGACGTCGCGGACGATGCGCTCGTGCTCGCGCAGATGCCGTCGTGCGCGCTGGTCTCGGGCGGCGACAACCGGGATGGCGCGGCACGCGCGCGGCTCGAGCAGGTGTTCTACAGCTTCATGAGAAATCACCCGGAATACCTTCAGGTTCGCCTGATCGCGCGCGGGGATTTCGGGCTCGAACGCATTCGCGTCGATCGCGATGCGCACGGCATCGTCGTGCTGCCGGACAGCGCGTTCCAGGAGAAAGGACAGTTTTCCTACGTATTCGATACGCTCGCGACGGCACCGGGTCATATCTACCTGTCGCCGATCGTGATCAACCACGAGACGGGAACGCACGCGGCCGAGGGGCTGCCGATCCTGCGCGTGGGCACGCCGGTCGTCGACGCGTCGGGCCAGACGGTCGGCGCACTCGTCGTCGATGTCGAACTGTCGCGCGTGTTCGACCGGCTCGAGCGCGATCTGCCGGAAGACTACGCGGTGTATCTCGCGAACGAGTGGGGCGATTTCCTCGTGCACCCCGATCCGTCGCAGACGTTCGGCTTCGATCGCGGGCGGCGCGTGCTGATGCAGGACCGCTTCGCCGTCACGCGCGCGCTGTTCGACAGCGCCCGCACGAACGTTACCCTCAACGGCCTGACCGATCCCGCCGATGCGCCGGGGCAGATGTTCGCGTTCGCGCGCACGCCGTTCGGGCACGACGAGGGCAACCGCTTCGTCGTGCTCGGGATGGGGCGTCCGCTGGCCGACGTGCTCGTGCCGGCCGGCGTGCTCGGCGAGCGGATCATCCGGATGGTGCTCGTATCGAGCCTGATGGCGGTCATTCTCGCGATCCTGTTCGCGCGTGCGATCACGCGGCCGCTGCAGACGCTCGCGCGCGCGGCGACGCACGTGTTCGACGATCCGGCCACCGAGCAGCTGCCGGTCGGGCGCGCCGACGAGATCGGCGTGCTCGCGCGTTGTTTCGACAGCATGCGCGTCGAGATCCGCACGCAGGTCGCGATGCTGCGCGCGAAGCAGCGGGAGCTCACGCACCTCGCCGGCCACGATGCGCTGACCGCGCTGCCGAACCGCCTGCTGTTCATGGAGCAGCTCGACGCCGCGATCCGGCGGGCGGCCGCGATGCATGAAGGGCTGGCCGTGATGTTCGTCGATCTCGACCGCTTCAAGCAGATCAACGACCAGCACGGGCACTCGGCCGGCGACCGCGCGCTCGTCGCGGTCGCCAAGCGGTTGAGCCTCGTGCTGCGCGGCGGCGACATGGTCGCGCGGCTCGGCGGCGACGAATTCATCGTGCTGATTGCGGACGTGCGCTCACCGGCGGTGATCGGCGACGTCGCGTCGCGCATCCAGCTCGTGATGGCTGAAGAACTGGAGTTCGGTGATAGACGCATGGCCGTCGGCGCGAGCATCGGCGTCAGCGAGTTTCCGGCCGACGGCGCGTCCGCCGAGGAACTGCTCGTCAAGGCGGATGCGGCGATGTACGCGGCGAAGGCGTCTGCGCAATGCGCATACGTGCGCTACCAGGAGCTGGTCGGCAGCGGGCGTGCCGCCGGCGGCGGGGCGGACGAAGCGGCCGGCCGCGTCGCGTCGGGCGGAAGCCGGTGACGGCCGGCCGCACGATACGTGCGATGCAAACGCAACGAGCCCGTCGCGGGACGGGCTCGTTGATGGTGCGGGCTGCGCGCGAAGGCGCGCGGCGGCAGGCTTAGTGGCCGAAGTAGACCGAGTCGCGCGGGTTCTGCACCTTGACGGCCGGTGCGCCGCCCTGGACGGTCGCGGCCGGTTGCGCACCGTAGCCGCTGTTGTCGGCGCCGCGCACGCGGGCTTGCGCGGCTTCGATGTCGGCCGGGTAGTGCGGGCTCGCCTGGCTCGGCTTGTAGCCGGCTTGTTCGAGCTGAACCAGTTCGTTCTTCACTTGCGCGCGGGTGACGGTGCTTTGGGCGAATGCGCCGAACGAAGCGGACAGGGCGACAGCGGCAACGACTGCGGAAACGAGCGATTTCATGATGACCTCCGATGTTTATTGGCTTTCCGCGTTCGACACCATGTCGTAAGCGGTTGATTACATCGTAGGCGCCGGTCGACCTAGGGTAAACGTGAGTTTTGGTGAAAGATCGTTGTCGCTGGAGTAATAATTCCGGGATATACGCGTTCCGTCCCTATTCGATGTTGCCGGATTTGCAAGGGAGCGGAGCGAATGCGCGCCACGCGGACGGCGTACGCGGACAGGTGCCGGGCGGCGAAAGCGCGGGTGGAGAGGCGGCGGAAGGGTTGCGTTGCCGACGGGTCAGACGTCGTCGTCGATTTCCTTGCGTTCCCGGCGTTCCTCGTTGCCGCGGCGCGCGCGCAGGCGCTGGCGCGACAGCACGGCGATCACCTGCTGGGTCGGCGCGCCGGACGGCAGTTCGTTGCGGATGCGATCGGGCACCATGGGCAGGCCCGCGCGCTGCCGGCGCAGCGCCTTGGCGATCGCCCGGCGGCATTCGTCACCGTGGCAATCCCATTCATCGCGGATTCTCTGGCAATAACGGCATTGTTCCATCCGGACAGTCTAACGCGTCTTCGGGAACGGGGCTGGACGCGGGCCCGAACGCGTCACGCGCCGGGCGCGGCATCGGCGAGCGCTGTCGCATGCGACTGGAAGCGGCGATGTTCTTCCGGCGGCACGAGCGAGCCGCCCGTCGCCCAGATGACGTGCGTCGCCCGGCGCAGGTCGATCGCATGGCGATGCACGTAGTCCTTTCCGGCCGGGGAGTGCGCCAGCCAGCCGGGGCCGCCGACGGCAGCGGCGGCCGACGGCTCGAGTTCCACGCCCGTCGCGCGCCGGACCGCGAGCAACTGCGCGTAAAGCTGCGCGTCGCTGACGGTGAAGACGCCCGACAGCTGGGACGCCATCAGCGGGCTGACGAGGTGCGACGCCTGCGCGACTGCCAGGCCATCGGCCTCGGTCCGGTTGTCGAGCCCCGCGTCGTAGACGGAGACGGGCTTCCCGGGGCCGGCGGCCAGCTGGACCAGCATGCACGGCGAAGCGACGGGTTCCGCGAAAAAGCAATGCACGTGCTCGCCGAACAGCGCCTTGAGGCCGTAGGCGATCCCGCCCGGCGCGCCGCCGACGCCGCACGGGACATGGACGAAGAGCGGATGCGCCGCATCCACGACGCGGCCCGCCCCGGCGAGCTGCGCGGCGAGATGCCGGGCACTGGCCGCGTAGCCGAGGAATAGCATCAGCGAGCCTTCGTCGTCGACGAAGTGGCTGCGCGGCTGATTGCGTGCCTGCGCGCGTCCCGCCGCGACGGCTTGCGCGTAGTCGCCGTCATGTTCGATCACGCGAACGCCGCGTGCTCTCAGGCGCGCCTTCTTCCACGGCTTCGCGTCGGTCGACATGTGGACGACCGACTCGAACCCCAGCGCGGCGGCCATCACGCCGATGCTCAGGCCGAGATTGCCGGTGCTGCCCACGATGACGGTGTGCGCGGCAAACAGTTCGCGTGCGGCGGTCGATGCGAGGAGCCGACGGTCGCCCGCGGGTTCGAGCAGGCCGTGTTCGATCGCGATCGACTCCGCGAGCGCGAGCACTTCATGAAAGCCGCCGCGCGCCTTGATCGAGCCGGCGACCGGCAGTGCGTCGTCGCGCTTGATGAACCACGCGCCGTGTTCGTCTGCCGGGAGTGACAAGCTGCGCTGCAGGCTGTCTGCCGGCATCAGCGGCGATTCGATTTTTCCCGCGCTCGCCGCGAGTTCGGGGAACAGCTCGGCCATCAGCGGTTCGCAGCGCGCCAGCCGCGCTTCGGCCATCGCAATGGCGTCGATCGCCGGTGCGTCGTGCGGCATCGGGCTGCCGGCGTGGGGGTTCAGCCACAGCAGCGGGTGGCGTGATTGCAGCTTGGCTAATAGGTCGGAAGGCTGCAGCGTGAAGGTCATGGATCGGTCTTGCGTCGGATGAACGGGGAATCAGGCTTGAATGCTACGATTCGAACCGGTTGCGCAAAAGCGCCGATTTCTAATGAATGCATTAGCCTGACTTATAACGATGCGACTCGACGGTTCGATCCTTGGTGCGTTGCTGTGCTTTGAAACAGCCGGCCGGTTGCTGAGCTTCACGAAAACGGCACAGGCGTTCAACCTGACGCAAAGCGCCGTGAGCCAGCAGATCCGGAACCTGGAGGACCGGCTGGGTTACCCGCTGTTCGTGCGTCAGGCGCGCGGGCTGAAGTTGACCGAGAAGGGCGCGACCCTGCTCGGAACGATGTCGAGCGCGTTCGGCGACATCCATCGCACGCTTCAGGCGCTCGACATGCCGGACGCGCCGCTGCAGGTGAGCTGTCTGCCGTCGCTCGCGCTGCAATGGCTGATGCCGCGCCTGTCCGGATTTCATCGGCTGCAACCGGACGTGCCGGTTCGCGTGAAGGCCGAGTTTCAGGTGCTGGATCGTCAGGCCCTGGAGACCGACGACATCGACGTGGCGGTGCGCTACGACCCGGTGCAATACGGGCGGCTGCATGCCGAGGCCATCCTCGACGAAATCCTGTTTCCGGTCGCCACGCCCGCGTATCTGGCGCAGCATCCGTCCTTTGCCGGCGGGGAGTCTCTGGATGGCGTCGTCCTGCTGCACGACGCGGCTCCGTGGGGCGGCGCGCCCGAGTTCGTGGAGTGGCGCACGTGGCTGGAGGCGGTTCGTCCCGCGTGGATGGCGCTTCTTGACGGCCCGCAGTTCAATTTCTCCAGCCTGGCAATCACGGCTGCGCTGAACCATCAGGGCGTCGCGATGGGGCGCGCCGCGCTGGTACACGACGAGATCGCGAGCGGACGGCTCGTGGATGTATTCGGCAGGCACGTGCGTGCGCCGGCGCGCTACATGCTGTTGTCACGCAATCCCGACGATCCGCGCACCACGGTTTTTTCGGACTGGCTCAAGGCCGAGTGCGCACGCTTCGAGGCGGCTCGGTCACGCCTGCTTTCGAACGGAAGACGGCACGGGTAGCCGAAGCTGCCGGATGGCTGGGTCGGAGTGCGAAGTAGTTGAGAAACGAGTGCCGCCGCACACTACGATTTCCCGTCCGTCTCCATACGGAATGCTTGCGCACGGACGCGGCTGGCGAGCGTTACTTGAGTTGCCAGATACCCCAGATGGCGATCAACAGGCCAAGGCCGAATCCGCAGCCGAGCAACACGTAGGTTTCCATTGCAGGTCTCTGAAAGCGTGGCAGCGCCGATGCGGACATCGGCGTGCGAGCAGGACAGTCGGTGACGTATCGTTCGCATCGTCGGGCGCGGCGATACGCCGGGTCCGCGAATACTACGCTCGGCAGCTTTCAGAACGCATGCGGGATCGATGGCAATCCGCCGCCCGTCATTGCTTGACCGCGTGCGTGTTGTCCGGCTGGGTAACGTGCGATCCGCCGTGCCGGAACACGCCCGATTTCCAGATCATCTGCGAGGCCGCGACGAGCACGAAGAGCAGCACGACCATCCTGAAGCTCCGGGGCGACATCTTGTCCCGCAGCGGGCGGACGAGCCACATGCCGGCAATGGCCGGCAGGCTGGCCGCCGCCGAGATCGCGAGGTCGGCGGCGCTCGCGTGCGCGGCGCCGCTGAACGTCGTGAGCAGCGTGACGATCGACACCACGAGGATGATCGCGATCTGCTTCGTGAAGGCGCGCCCGGTCGCGCCGGACGAAATCAGGTAGGTGGCGAGCAGCGGGCCGGGAACCGACGCGATGCTTTCCATCAGCGCGGCGCCGAAGCCGAGTACAAAGCCGACGGGCTTCTGCCATGCGGGAGGCAGGTTGAGCTTCGGCGCCGCGAGCATCAGCGTCGCCGCGACGATCAGCAGTGCACCGGACGCCGCCTGCGCATGACCCGGATTGAGCGAGAGCAGGATCGCGACACCGACGATATTGCCGATCACGGTGCCCGCGATCGGTGCGGCGATCTTGCGTGCCGTCGCCAGCACCTGGCCGCCTTCCAGCGCCTGCGGAATGTTGCCGAGGATGATCGGCATCGACAGCAGCAGCACCGCATGCCGGATCGGCAGGAACTGGCTGAGTATCGGCATCGCGATCAACGGCACACCGATGCCCGTGATCCCCTTGGCCATGCCGCCCAGCAGCAGCGCGACGGCGATGCCGGCCAGATCGAACGCGCCGAGCCCCTGCAGGCTGGAGACCAGCACACCTTCAGTCAGATTGAAATGCATCATGGATTGGCTTGTCGCGGCATATCCGGCAGCGAGCGCTGTCGAAGGTGCCCGTTGCGGCGCGTGCGTATTGCACGCATGTGTTCTGGATCGGCTTGACCGGGCGTCGATCGCACGGCGCCGCACCGTTGCGCGGCCGCGTCCGCAGGCAATCGACGCGCGGTTCGAGGATGCATCTTACCCGAGCGCTGCGGAGGGCATTCGGCGTGGGGCGTGGCGTGCCGCCGGTATCGTCGGCGCGATCAGGTACGCGGTTCAATATAATTCATGACCGTGTGTCGCCTCATGCGCGATATGCATTCACTGGAACAAGGAGACCCGATGACGCTTGCGCAGTTGCAGGCTCTGGCAGCCGTGGTCGAACTCGGCTCGCTCACGGCCGCGGCCGACCGCCTGAGCCGCAGTCAGTCCGCGATCAGTCATGCACTGACCGAGCTGGAAGACATCACGGAGGTCAAGCTGCTCTGGCGCGACCGGCAGCCGGTCGTCCTGACGGCGGCGGGCGAACGCCTGTGGCCGTACATCCAGAACGTGGTGCGCGAAGCGCAGTTGCTGCGCCAGCAGTTCAGCGTGTCGCGCGGCAAGCTCGAAGGGAAGCTGGTGGTCGCGTCGCTGCCGAGCGTGTCGCTGGCATTCGTCGTGCCTGCGCTCGAGGCGTTGAAGGAGATGCACCAGGGCGTGTCGGCGGTGCTGCTCGAAGGCACGGACAGCGAAGTCGAAGGGTGGATCGAGGACGGTACCGCCGACGTCGGCGTGGTGGCCGGCACGAAGACCTTCGCGCACACGCTGCCGCTGCTCGACGAGGACTTCGTCGCGGTGGCGGCGGATGGCATGTTCACGGGCCGCAAGAGCGTGTCGGCGAAGCAGTTGTCCGCGGCCCCGTTCATTTTCTCGAAGGCAGGATGCGGGCCGGTGATCGCGGATTACTTCGCGCGCAGCGGCACGCCGCTTCGCGCCGCGTTCAACGTGGTCGAGATGCGCACCATCCTGTCGATGGCGGAGGCCGGCATGGGCGTGTCGATCGTTCCGCGCATCACGCTCACGTACACGCCGTTCGGCGGCCGCGTGCTGGCGCTTTCGCCGCGGCTGCATCGTTCCGTCCGGCTGTCGTGGAACACGTCCGGCAATGCGATCGCCGATGCGTTCGTGCGGCTCGTCGACGCGCAACGCGCGAAGGCGGCGAAGGCGATTCACGCGCGCGCGAAAAGGAGCCGGTGACGAACGGCCGGTGCGATGAAAATCGCTCATGGGCGGCTTGCAGTTTATTCATGCCGGCGGTGGTTGAGATGCAATACATTGATCGAACTCGCCCCTGACCGCTTTGCCCCGAAGGAGATTGCCGTGCCGGCCTTGCCCACCTTGCTTGCATTCGGACTCGTGTCGCTCGGCATGGTGCTGACACCCGGGCCGAACATGATCTACCTGGTGTCGCGCTCGATCTGCCAGGGCCGCCGTGCCGGGCTGGTGTCGCTCGGCGGCGTCGCGCTGGGGTTCGTCTTCTACATGGTGTGCGCGGCGCTGGGCATCACCGCGCTGGTATTGGCCGTGCCGTATGCGTACGACGTGCTGCGCTTTGCCGGTGCGCTTTATCTGGCGTACCTGGCGTGGCAGGCGCTGAAGCCGGGCGGCCGTTCGGCGTTCCAGGTCAGGCAGCTGCCGCACGATAGCCGCGCCAGGCTTTTCGCGATGGGCTTCGTCACGAACCTCGCGAATCCGAAGATCGCGGTGATGTATCTGTCGCTGCTGCCGCAGTTCATTTTGCCGGGGCACGGCAGCGTGCTCGCGCAATCGCTGGCGCTCGGCAGCGTGCAGATCGCGGTGAGCGTCAGCGTGAACGCGCTGATTGCCTGCATGGCCGGCGCCATCGCGGGTTTTCTGGCGGGGCGGCCGGTCTGGGCGTCGGTTCAGCGCTGGTTGATGGGCACGGTGCTGGCGGGACTCGCCGTGCGTATCGCACTGGAGTCGCGCAGCTGACGCGAGTGGCCGACGGGTTGCGGGATAGCAGGGGGCTCCCGAGTTGCATCGTGACGAACGCACCCGGTATCGTCAGCGCTGGCAGTTGCCCTGCGCTTCGTTGCCGGCCTGCACGGGCGCGGCTTTTGCGTTGCGCCGGCCGCGCGTCGCGAGCCAGCACAGGATCGACCCGCCGCATACCATCGATGCGCCTTGCCAGAATTCGATCGACAGCGGTGCATGCAGCAGCGTCGCGGCGAGCATGGCGGCGAGTACCGGGGTGAAATACGATGCGCCGACGATGATCGTCACGTTGCCGTGCATGATGCCGGTGTTCCAGGCCGCATAGCCGAACCCCAGCGCCGATGCGGCCAGCACGATGTAGATGGCCGCCTGCAGGCTGAACGTCATGCCGCCGCCGCCTTCGATCGCGAACTTGATCCAGAGCGCCAGCGCAACCAGCATGAAGAACGGCGTGACGCCGTTCTTGCCGTCGGCGATGCGCGCCGTCACCGTGCAATAGCCGGCCCAGATCAGCGCGCCGAAGAACGCGAGGCCATAGCTCAGCGGATTGTCCGTGACGTTGTGCAGCATGCCGGCCGGATCGAGCCCCTGGTCGCCGCCGAGCACCCGGCAGATCCCGAGCATCGACAGCAGGACGCCGGGCACGACCAGCAGGTTGGCGCGCTGCTTGTTGAACACGATTGCCGCGACCAGCGTGAAGCTCGGCCACAGATAGTTGACCATCGCGACTTCGATCGCCTGCCGGCCGTTGCTGGCATAGCCGATCGACAGCGACAGGCACACCTCGTACGAGACGAACAGCAGCCCGCCCCAGAGCAGATAGTTTTTCGGGAACCGGCTCAGGTCGGGGAACCCGATCGAGAACAGCAGAAGCACGGATGCCACGGTATAGATCATCGCGGCGCCACCGGTCGCGCCGAGGCTTTCGCTGACTCCACGAACGAGGGCGACCACGGAGGCCCACAACAACACCGCGCCGAGCCCGGCGAGCGTTGCCTTATTCTTGCGCTTCATGCGTCCTGCCTGTTTCAACATTCAAATTCGCTATCGGATGATTCGGTTCCGCCTGCGCAGGGCCCACGGGTACGTCGATCCGGACGGTCTCGATCCCGGTGTGCCGGCCGCTCACCGGGATCGACATGTCACGGCCGCCGACCCCGGACGCCTCGTCGCTGTCGAACGGCGTCGTCCCGTCGTCTTCGCCGAAGCAGCTGACGGTCGCGAACGTCTCGCTCATGGCGGAGTACGAGGCGCGCAGTCTACCGCGTGTCGTCGCGCAATGGCTTGAGATGGGCGTACAACACGTCACCGTGCGCCATCGCGGTATAGTCGCGCAGCAGATTCGCATCGAGCAGTTGGTCAGGTTTTCGTTGCAGCCAGTCGCCCGTATCGCGCTTTCAGGGAGGGAAGCCATGAAGGAAGTGCCGTATTTCTCGCAGTGGGAATCGGTGCACCTGGTTTCGCGGTTCCTGTCCCGCGAATTGCGCGCGGAGGACGACCCGTTGTGGCATCGCTCCGGCGCCAGCACGCCGGAGGAATACGCGCAGTGGAGCCCGAACATCTGCGGTATCGCGTGCCTGAAGATGTTGCTCGCATACCGTTTGAACACGATCGTGCCGCTGCTCGAACTGGTACGCGAGGCCGTCGGGTTCGGCGTCTACCGGCCCGAACTCGGCGACACAGGCAAGCGTCTGCATTACCGGCCCTTCGTGCACTGGGTGCGCGAGCGCTACGGGATCGATGGCGATGTGGTGGAAGGAGTCGATTCGGCCGCGCTCGAACCGAAGCTGCATGACGGGCACATGCTGATGGCGTCGGTGCATCCCGGCATCCGGCACGACGGCTTCGAGCCGCCGTCGCGGGGCGGGCACCTGGTGCTCGTGTTCGGCACGAATCGCGACACCGGTGACTGGCTGTTCCACAACCCGTCCGGGTTCGACGTGCGCACGCAGCGGAACGTGGCGATGCCGCGCGCCACGTTCGACCGCTATTTCGCGAACCGCGGCATCCTGATTGCCCCATGACGTTGCGCATGCAACGAATCCTGCGCGCGCAGCATCAGGCGCCCGTCGCAACGGGCGCCTGACCGATCACCGGTCGTTGCGCTTCTTGCTCAGCTCGATCGTCTCGAACAGCGCGTAGTCGGCGGTCGGGTGCTGGTCGGCGCCCGGTGCGTGGTAGTAGCGCATCGTGATCGTCGTATGCCCGCCCGGCTTGCCCGGGTCGTGGTCGAACACGGCAATCCCGTAGCCGGTACCCGTATCGCGACGCGCGGACCAGATCGCATCCTCGAGTGCATCGGCCGGCTGGCGCACGAACGTATTCGGCGCCGTGCCCGGCACCGGCCGGTTCGGCTTCGTGAACACCTTCGCCCGCGCAAAGCCGGTTGCCGGGTTCTCGCCGTATACGTCGAGCGGCGCACTGGTGCCGCCGCCGCCCAGGATCAGGTGGATCGTGCCGTGGCTCGTGTCGAACGTCGTGCGGTCCGGGTCGTTCGATCCGACCGGGCGCGGCTGCAGCGTCTCGACCACTTCGCCGGTCGTCGCATCGACGCCCGCGCGGTGATTGCAGCCGCGTACCGGGTAGCTGCGCTCGTAGTCGTGATCGTGGCCGCACAGCACGAGGTCGACGCCGTAACGGTCGAACAGCGGCAGCCATGCTTCGCGAATGCCCTTGTCGGAACCGTTGCCCGTCTTCGACGAACTGAGCGCGTCCTGGTGCATCTGCACGACGATCCAGTCGATGTCGTCGTCGTGCGCGGCATGACGCAGCGTGTGTTCGAGCCAGCGCGTCTGCTCGCCGTTGCTGTAGCCGCGCACGTAGAACGACGTGCCGGGCTCGATCGGCGGGCGGCCCGTGCTCGCGGCCGGCACGAGCGGCGCGGGGCCGCCGACGAACGCGGCGGCATCCTGGTAGACGACGTCGTCGGCGTCGAGCGACACGAACAGCACCGAGCTCACGCGGAAGCTGTACCAGCGGCCCGGGAAGCGCGTGCCGTTCTCCGGCAGCGTATAGCGCGCGAGATACGAGTCGAGCCCCTGCGGACCGTTGTTGAACTCGATCTCATGGTTGCCGGGGCACGGCATCCACGGACGATTCGCCGCCGACGTCTGGTTGTTGTTGCCGAAATCGCGCCACACCTCGGGCTGGTGCGCGGGGTTCAGGTTCGCGTAGCAGAGGTCGCCGTTCAGCAGATGGAACAGCGGCTGGAACTGCTCGACGGCCTGCACCGCGAAGCGGCTCTGCGGCGACGACAGCACCCACGCACCGTTCGGCGTCGCAAGGTCGCCGTAGCTCGTGAAGCGGAACGGCGCGCGGCCGCGCGGTGCGGTCGAGAAATTCGCGGAGAACGGCTGCGCGGCATTGCTGTCGTTGTCGGCCGTGATCTCGTAGCGGTAGCGCGTATTCGGCTTCAGGCCGTGCACGCGCGCGTGGTACGCGAACACGGTCTCGCCGTTGAGGCCGTCGGTGTACAGGCGCTGGACGCCATGCACGGTGCGCGGCGGCTCGCCGTCGGCGACGATGCGCGCGCGCGGATTGACGGCCGACGCGAGCGATGCCCACGAGATCACGACTTCCGACGTCGGGTCGTTGCCCCACGTCAGGTGGACCTGTTCGGGTGTGCCGTCCGGGGTCGACGCGGCGGCCCGGGCTGCCGCGAGGCCACCGGCGGCGGTGGCGAGGCCGGATACGCCGGCGAGTTTCAGGAAGCCGCGGCGCGAGACGGATGCGGCGGGCTCGTTCGGCTGGATCGGGGAGTTGTCCTGGTTCGACATGGTCGGTGTTTTCGTGGGTGGAGACGCGAGATGCGGAACCATCCGGCCGCGCGTGAGCGTGGCCGGGGCGTGGGCCGGAAACGAGCGGGATCCCGGTGCCGGACATTGTCGGAGCGCAGTTTTGCCGGGTTGTGACAGCACGGCAGCCCCGCGGGAACGCCGGCACCTGCCGAGCTTGCGGATCGGGGCATCCGGCCCGCGCCGACGCGCGTCCGCTTCGCGCCGATATTTATTTGCCGACATCGCGACGGATTCTGATCACTCGCGCCGTTTAACGCATGAACGGCCGCTTCCGGTCGATACCTGCCACATCGGAGTCTTTCATGAAGCTTTCCATCCCGTTGCGGTTTGCCACGGCATGCGTGGCCGCGCTGGCTGCGTCCGCTGCGTTCGCGCAGGCCGTCATCGTCGCGCCTTACGCGCCGCCGCCGCCTCGCGTCGAAGTGATGCCGGCGCCGCGCGCGGGCTATGTGTGGGACCAGGGCCACTGGCACTGGCGCCAGGGTCGTTATGTCTGGATTCCAGGCCACTGGCAAGTGGTTCGCGTCGGTTATCACTGGGTGCCGGGCCACTGGGCCGCGCGCGGTCCGGCGTGGCGCTGGGTTCCGGGTCACTGGGCCTGATGCGCACGCCGCCGCACGGCACGCGGTGCCGGCGCGGCGGCGCATTCCCGCAACGTCATGAGTCGCAGCCATGCTCTTTCGAACCGTGGTGATACTGGCAGCCGCAGCCATCGTGCTGGCCGGCTGTGTCGTCGTGCCGGCGCGTCCGGTCTATTACCGGCCCGCGCCGGTCGTCGTATATTGAGCGCGCCGGCCGCCGCTCGCGCGACCGGGCGGCCGGCATCCGATCGAACCGATCGACACGATCGCCATGCGGCCTGAAACGGATGCCGATGAAACGGACCTTGCCGAGGCCGTGCGCGATGCGTGCGGCGATCCCGAACCGCCAGCGTGGCGGGGCCGGGTAATGGCGCGGCGCATGCAAGGAGAGCACGACGATGAGCTTCGGTCTGCCGGCGGGCGCATTGACGAACGCGCCGCGGCACAGACGCGCGATGCGCTGGAGCGCCCCGCGTTGAGCGACGGCGATCCGGACGCCGCGCTGGTGGCACGGGTCGGCGCGCGCGACGCGTCGGCCGTGCGCATGCTCGTCGCGCGCAAGCTGCCGCGGCTGCTCGCACTCGCGACGCGCATGCTCGGCGACCGCACGGAAGCCGAGGACGTCGCACAGGAGACGTTCTTGCGGATCTGGAAACAGGCGCCGGGCTGGCGCGAGGGCGAGGCGCGGTTCGACACGTGGCTGCACCGTGTCGTGCTGAACCTGTGCTACGACCGCTTGCGCGGCCGCCGCGAGGAACCGGTCGACGTGTTGCCCGACGTGCCCGATCCGCAACCGGAACCGGCCGCCCGCGCGGAGACCCGCTCGCGCGACGCGCGCGTGCGGCAGGCGCTCGCGGCGTTGCCGGCGCGGCAGCGCGAAGCGCTCGTGCTCCAGTACTATCAGGACATGTCGAACATCGAGGCGGCCGACCTGATGGGCATTACCGTCGACGCGCTGGAAAGCCTGCTCGCGCGCGCGCGGCGAAACTTGCGCGCGCAACTGGCCGGCGATTCACCTAGCGAGGACATCCGATGACACCCGAACGATTTCGTACCATCGTCGCCGCGTACGGCTCGGATGCGCGGCGCTGGCCGGACGGCGAGCGCGCGGCTGCCGAGGCATGGGCGCGCGCGCATCCGGGCGACGCGTTGGCGGCGCTGGACGAGGCCGCCGAACTCGACGCGTGGCTCGCCAACGATACGGTCGCACCGCCCGCGCCGGCGCTCGTCGAGCGCATCGTCGCCACGGCGCCAGCCCCGGCGCCGCGGCGCACGCGGCGGCGGGGCACCGTGTGGTGGTCGGGCGCGGCATTCGCGGGCGTGGGCCTGGCCGGCGCGCTCGCGGGTGCGGTGGCCGTGTCGATGCTGATGCTCGGGAGCGTGCCGCCTGCGCACGAGCAGGGCTACCTGACAACGACGTTCGGCGGACCGAGCGTGGACTGGAGTGATGAATGAGTGAGCGTGGCTGGAAATTCGTTCTCGTCGGTTCGGTCGTGCTGAACGTATTCATGCTCGGCGCGATCGGCGGCGGCGCGTATCAGTGGTTCTCGACGCATCGCGACCTGCGGGCCGCGGGCGCACCTGCATCGCGCACCGCATTGCGTTTCGCCGCGGACGAGTTGCCGGACACGCGCCAGCAGGAATTCGCCGCCGCGCTGAAGGCGGCACGCAAGGACGGTCGCGATTTCGCGCGGGAAGGGCGCGACGACCGGATCACCGTGCTGGATCTGCTCGCCGCGCCGCAACTCGATCGCACGGCGATCGACGCCGCGCTCGACCGCACGCGTGCGGCCGATATCGCGCTGCGTGCGCAGGTGGAGCGCAGCGTCGTCGATTTCGCGGCGACGCTGACGCCGGACGAGCGCGCGAAGTTCGTCGACGGGTTGCGGCGTAGCGGCAACTGGCGGTTGCCGCCGAAGTTGCAGAAAAAGCAGGGCGAGGCGGGGAGTCAGTAAGGAAACGCGGCGCGGGGGACGTGCGGCGGCGCGCCTTTCCTGCGCTGTGCAACGCCTACGCGGAACGCCGGTCGGCAATGCTTTCAGGTACGCGTTCGCGAGCGATCGCAACGCGACCACGGCCGCGACCGCGTGACGCGACGGAGACATTCAACGTGCCAGCATCCAGGCGGAGATCGCGTCGACCACGCTGCTCTCCAGGCCGTTGAAGCCGTGATAGGCGAACGCTTCGCATGGATCGCCCCGGGACGTGCCGCCCGACACGATCATCCGTTCGGCCTTCGGCGATGCATCCAGTTTCTTCAACAGCGTATCCGTGTCGGACACGGGGCAATGCTTGCAGCCGTCGTTCTGGTGATGAACGACGAGCACCGGAATCCTGAGGCTGGCCAGGTTCATGTCGGTGACCGCGGTACCGCCTCGATCTTCACGGAGGATCGTGGACGTCAGCACGATACCGTCCGGCCCGCCGCCGCCGGCCAGCGCGATCGCGACGGCAGCGGCGGACTGGGTGCCGCGGCTCGTCCCGACCAGCCAGACCGGTACGTGCAGTTGCTCCCTCAACCACGCGATCACGGCACGCGCGTCGTCGGCGTGTTCCTTCGAGAGTCGAAAGCCGTTGAGGTAGGGCGCGGATTGCCGGTCGCTCGGTGCATCGATGACCGCGACAGCGATACCGTCATTCACGAACAGCTGCCTAGTGCGGACGAGAAAGTTGCCTGCGCCCCATCCGAACCGGCCGGACGGGTCCAGTTGCAGCCCGCCGTGTCCGCCGGCGTAAAGGATGGCCGCGGCTTTCGGCGCATCCGGCGCGATGAAGAGAAACCGCTGGGTGACCCCGGGGCGGGTCGGGACGTCGACGACCCTGGGTTGACCCTGCGCGTGAGCGGGATAGCCGTGCAGCGCCAGCACCATGGCGAGCAGCCACGCGCATGCGAACCGATCTGCAAAGGCGACAACGGGAGCCGGCAGCAGGATGGAGAGCAGCGTGGTCATGCCGATTTCCGGTGGCGTCGAATTCTTGTTCGGGGCGGGACGACGATACCTCCGTGACCCGGAGCGATACATTCCATTGAGTCTAGGCCGCTTTCCGGGAACGGCAAGCGCCGGGCGGATATGGGCGACAAGGCGGCATTCGACCCGTCCAGGGTTTCGGCCGACGCACGATCCGGCCGGTCCACGCCGGTCAGGCGGGTGAAAGCCTGTCGGCCGAATGTCGAAGCGTGTCCGTCCCTCGGCGGGGCACGGGGCCGCGTTGCGGCGGCTGAGCAATCCGTCGATGCGTTGCCACCGTCGGTCGAATCCGCGCAGGAAACTCGAACGGCGACACACACGCATTGAAGTCCACGCTGGAAACTCGCACGCCGACACACACGTTTTCAACCCCCGCGCGCCAAACCCGAAATATTCGTCTTCCCCGCGACGGATTTCCCGCCGGCCGACGTTTAACACGGGTACGCATCGCACGAGCCCCGCCATGGACCACCCGAACGACATCACCCCGGCCGCCATCGCGCTGAACCGCTTCGGTCTCGGCGCGCGGGCCGACGAAGCGCCGCCTGCCGACCCGAAGGCGGCGCTCGTCGCGCAATTCGACCGTTACGAAGTACGGCCAGCCGCGTGGGCCGGCGAGCCCGACGCGGTGGCGCTCGCCACGCGCTTCGCGAACGCGCGCAATGCGATGACCAGCGACGATCCCGCAACGAAGCGCGCAACCGAGCAGTCGATCAGGCGCGACGGCAACGATACGTATCGCAGCGCCGTCGTCGCGCGGGTCAACAGTGCGTTGAACACGCCTGCACCGTTCGTCGAGCGTCTCGTGCATTTCTGGGCGAACCATTTCGCGGTATCGGTCGACAAGGGGCCGGTGGCGGCCTACGCGGGCGCGTTCGAACGCGACGCGATCCGCCCGCACGTGCTCGGCCGTTTCGAGGACATGCTGGTCGCCGTCGAGCAGCATCCGGCGATGCAGCTGTTCCTCGACCAGGCGCGCTCGGTCGGCCCCGACAGCCCGGCCGCGCTGCGTGCCGAAGCGCGCAATCCGTCGAGCAGGCGCGGGCTCAACGAGAATCTCGCGCGCGAAATCATGGAGCTGCACACGCTTGGCGTACGCACGGGTTATACGCAAGCCGACGTGACGGAATTCGCGCGCGCGCTGACCGGCTGGAGCATCGCCGGCGGGCGCGGCCCGCAGCCCGGCGATGCGGCGCCCGGCGCGTTCGTGTTTCGCCCGAAACTGCACGAGCCCGGCGTGCGGATCGTGATGGGGCGCAGCTACGACCAGCCCGGCGAATCGCAGGCCCGCGCGATCCTGCACGACCTCGCGCATTCGGAGGCGACCGGTCGGCATATCGCGTTCCAGCTCGCCCGTCATTTCGTCGCCGACAATCCGCCGCCCGCGCTGACCGACCGGCTCGCCCGCGCATTCGACGCGAGCGGCGGCGATTTGCCGACCGTCTATCGCGCGCTCGTCGACGCGCCCGATGCGTGGTCGCCGGTCAACCGCAAGTTCAAGACGCCGTGGGAGTGGGCCGTTTCTTCGCTGCGCGGGCTCGGCTGGCACGACACGGGCGACCTGAAGGCCGCGCCGCTGCTTGCGCAGATCGGCCAGCCGGTGTGGCGGCCGGGCTCGCCGGCCGGCTACGACGACGTGGCCGCGAGCTGGGCCGCGCCCGACGCGCTCGTGCGCCGCGTCGAGCTGGCGCAACGGCTGGCCGCCCGCACGGGCGACCGGCTCGATCCGCGCACGCTCGGCAACACGCTGCTCGCGGGTTCGTTGAGCGCGCCGACGGCGACCGCGCTGTCGCGTGCCGAAAGCGCGACCACGTCGCTCGCGTTGCTGCTCGTATCGCCCGATTTCCAACGGAGATGACCATGGCACTGTCCCGCCGACAATTCCTGCGCGTGGCGGCCGCCGGCGCCGGCGCGATGCTCGTCGCGCCGCGAATCGTGTTCGCGAACGTCGAAACCGACCGGCGCTTCGTGTTCGTGATCCAGCGCGGCGCCGCCGACGGCCTGAACACCCTGGTGCCGTATGCCGAACCCGCATATGCGTCGCTGCGCGGCCCGCTGGCGATCGACACGGCGGCCGCGACGCGGCTCGACGGCACGTTCGCATTGCATCCGTCGCTCGTGCGGACCGCGCAGTTGTACCGCGACGGGCAGGCGCTGTTCGTTCATGCGATCGCGTCGCCGTATCGCGACCGCTCGCATTTCGACGGCCAGAACGTGCTCGAGACGGGCGGCCGCGCGCCGTACCAGGTGAAGGACGGATGGCTGAACCGGCTCGCCGCGCTGCTGCCGGCGACACGCGAAAGCGCGATCGCGCTCGCACCGACCGTGCCGCTCGCGCTGCGCGGCACCGTGCAGGCGGCGTCGTACGCGCCGTCCGGTTTGCCGGCCGCGCCGGACGACCTGCTCGCGCGCGTGTCGGCGCTCTACGAGGCCGACGCGCAGCTCGGCCCGTTGTGGCAATCGGCGATGGATGCGCGCGGCCTCGCCGGCGATGCGCATGCGCGGCAGGATCCGGCGGGTGTCGGCAAGCTCGCCGCGACGTTTCTCGCGCGCGACGACGGCCCGCGCATCGCGATGATCGAAACGGGCGGCTGGGACACGCACAGTGCGCAGAACGCGCGGCTCGCGAATCAGCTGAAAGCGCTCGACACGATGCTCGCCGCGCTGCGCGACGGCCTCGGGCCCGCATGGCAGCAGACCACGGTGCTGGTGGCGACCGAGTTCGGCCGCACGGCCGCCGCGAACGGCACGGGCGGCACCGATCACGGGCAGGCGTCGGTCGCGATGCTCGCGGGCGGCGCGGTCGCGGGCGGCCGCGTGATCGCCGACTGGCCGGGTTTGCGGCCCGGCGACCTGTACGAAGGGCGTGACCTGAAGCCGACCGCGTCGCTCGACGCGCTGATCTCGGGCGCCGCCGCCGAAAGCCTGCGGCTCGATCCGCACCGCACCGCGTCCGCGCTGTTCGCCGAAAGCGGCGCGATGCGGCCGATGAGCGGGCTGATTCGCGGCACGGCGTGATGCGCCGGGTTGCCGCTTCCGCGCCGATTCATTCACGACACAAAAGGGAGAATGCAAGATGATGAGGATCCGCTCCGTTTCGCTCACCGTGCTGGTAGCGGCCAGTGCGACGTTGATGTCCGCCTGCGTGGTCGAGCCCGTGCGGCCGCCGCAGCCGGCGCCGGTCGTCGAGGTGCCGCCGCCGATGCCCGCGCCGGGCTATCGCTGGGCGAAGGGGCATTACCGGTGGGCCGGCAATCACTGGGCGTGGGTGCCCGGGCATTGGGTGGGCGTGTACTGATCGGGCGTGACGTGCCGCGCGGCGTGCGGCGAGGGTGCGGGGAAGCGGCGCTGCGTATTGAACTGCGATGCGCGTTGCCCTAAGCTGCCGGATCGTGGCGACGGGCATCCGGCGACGGGCAACCGGCGACGGGCTTCCGGCGACGCGCATTCCCGTTCGTCCGCCACGGCGAGCCGATCCGCGGCCGCCGGTTTCTTCGTTACGGCACCCACATGAAAGCATGGCTCGTTGCGCTGGCCGTCGTCGCCGGCATGACCGGCGCGCACGCCGCGTCGTTCAACTGCACGAAGGCGTCCACGTTCGTGGAACGTGAAATCTGCACCAATCCGACGTTGTCGCGTCTCGACGATGCGCTCAACGCGGATTTCCAGCACATGCTCTACGACTTCAGCAACTATCCGGTCGAGGATCCGCCCGAGTACGAGCAGTTCATGGCGACGCAGAGGGCGTGGCTGAAGACGCGTAACCGCTGCACGACGACGCAGTGCCTGATCGACAGCTACCGCAAGCGCATCGACGTGCTGTGCGGCCAGATCGACGTGCCGGCGAAAAGCGACCGCGCGAAATGCCGCAGCAACGGCGGCCTGGGCGGGCTCGAACTCGATCACTGAGCGCCGGCGTGGCGTGGGAGCCGGGAGCCGCCAGGCCGGTGCGCGCCTACCATCCGATCCGGTGCTTCTCCTCCGTCTCGCGATGCCGCCAGTCGTCGTCCGCATGCAGGTACTGGCTCGTCGTCGTGAGCGACGCGTGGCCGAGGTTGTCGCGCACGAGCCGCAGGTCGACGCGGCCGTCGGCCATGTGCGAGCCCGCGCTGTGGCGCAGCCAGTGCGCGGATGCCTGTTCGAGCACGCGTGCCTGCTGCTCGCCGGCTTCGCCGTTCGCGCGCAGCCGGTCGGCCGCGTGCCGGAACACCTGCTTCACGATCCGGTGCAGCGCCGCGCGCGTGAGGGGCTTGTGCGCCTGGCCGACCGGCAGCACGAGCGGCGTGGACTCGCCGTCGGACGGCAACGCGGGCAGGCCGTGCGCGCGCCGGTAGCGCGACAGCTCGGCCATCATTTCGTCGGTGGCCGGCACGAGCCGCTGCCGGCCGCCTTTGCCCGTCACGTCGAGCCACCAGCGGTCGCGCCCGTCCGCGTCGCGCCGGCAGAAGAACTGGCCCATCGTCGTGTCGGCCGCTTCGGTGATGCGCAGCCCGCCGAGATACAGCAGCGTGAACAGCCACCGCGCGCGGTCCGCATGGAAGCTCGCCCGCGCGTCGTCGCGCGGCATCGCGGCGATCGCTTCCTTGACCGACTGCCACAGCGGTTGCCCGAGATGGCGCGTGACGCGCGGTGCGGGCCGGCGCTGCCGCTGGCGCGACAACGCGAGCGGATTGCCGGCCAGGTAACCGGCCTGCACGAGCCACGAGAACATCACGTTCAGGATCACCAGCGCCTGCCGCTGGCTGGCCGCCGACAGCGGCCCGTAGAACGGCCGCCAGCGCGGATCGTCGCGCGGATGCTTGCGTCCGCCGTTCGCGCACCACAGCTCGGCCGGCGCGGGCGCGAGCAGGAACTGCCGGTAGACGATCAGATCTTCGTGCGTGAGCGACGACAGCGGCTTGCCGCACGCGATCACGGCCCACAGCAGCAGGCGCTCGGCTTCCTTGCGGTAGTTCTGGAACGTGGTCGGTGTGTCGACGAAGCGCGCGAGCCAGGCGCGCACCGCGTCGAGGTCGTTGGTCGCGGCAATCTGCGGATGCGTGCCGGTCGAGCGGTTGGTGCCCGTGCGTCCATCGAGCGCGGCCGGCACGGTCAGCGCATCGATCGGCAGCGGGCGCAGCGCGGTGTCGGACGGAACGGGTGAGGTCATGCGAAGCGGGGTGCGCTGAGCGGATCGTACGCGTGGAGGCGGGCGGACGAACGCGGCGCGATCAGGCCAATCAGGAAGCGTCGATGGTACACGATCATCACACGATGAACCCGCCGTCGACGGCGATCGCCTGACGGGTAATGACGCGCGCGGCGGGCGAGCACAGCCGCGTCATCGTTTTCGCGATGCGGCGGTGACTCGCCGCGCCGCGCCATCCGCGTGGCCGGTGTGCGTTGCGCGTTGTCGTCGCGGTTTTCCGGGCGGCCGGTGCTCGTCGAACGGGCGTTGCCGCCGTGGCACACGCGGAAACCGCACTCGATTCCGTCGGGCGTGCGCAGGTCCGTGCTGGGCGAGATACGACGGCGGGGCCGCGGGCGCCGTGGACATCCGGGTTGTCTCCTGTTGCGGGCACCGGGCCGGCAGGGCTGAACAGGCCGCGTCGCCCGGCGCGCGTGTGCGAGCCTCTGGCGGTCATGCGCGCGGCTGAACCGGATCACGGTAACGTACCGGCGCGGGCGCGGCGTCCCACGAATGAAGGTGGTGGCCCGGTTTCTGTAAGGTGTTTGTGAACTTTCTTGCGGCGAGGGTTTCTAATCGGCCCGCCAACGCTCCCTGAGGAACATCAGATGATTCGCCAATCCAGAACGCTGCTCGGCGCGGCCGTCATTGCCGGCAGCACGCTCGTCGCCGGATGCCAGACCGACGCGGTCGCCACGGCGCCGAACGCGGTGCGCCCGGCCGACGACGGCAAGCCGGTGACCAGAACCGTCCAGGTCGCGCCGCAATCCGCGCGATGCACGGGCGTCGCGCCGATGGAGTGCCTGCAGGTGCGAAACAGCCCGAACGAGCCGTGGAGCCTGTGGTACGCGGGCATCGAAGGCTTCGCGTACCAGCCCGGATACCTTTACACGCTCGAAATCGACGAATACCGCGTGGCTCAGCCGCCGGCCGACGGCTCGTCGATTCGCTGGGTGCTCAAGCGCGTCGTCGAGCGCCGTCAGGTGAACTGACGGCCGCGCTTACGCGGACGGGCGCGCTGCGGCACCGGCCGCCGGCGCGACCGTGTCGATCCGCCGGAACACGACGGACGACAGCAGCGTCACCCCACCCATGCACGCGAACGACAGCATGAATCCGTGCGCCATCGAGCCCAGACGGGCGCCAAACAGGCTGACGAGGCCGCCGCCGATCGACACGCCGAGCCCCATCGCCAGCATCTGCATCATCGTGAACAGGCTGTTGCCGCTGCCGGCGTCGGCATGCGACAACCCCTTGAGCGTCACGCCGTTCATCGCCGCGAACTGCATCGAGTTCGCGGTGCCGAACACGATCAGCAGCGCACTTTCCAGTAGCGGCGCGGGCCGCACCGACACCAGCGCGAACCCCGCGATCGCGCACCCGACGATCCCCGTATTCACGACCAGGAACGCCGCATAGCCGAAGCGCTTCACGAGCGGGGCGATCCAGCGTTTCGCGATGACCCCCGCGATCGCGGCCGGCAGCATCATCAGCCCCGATTGCAGCGGCGTATAGCCGAGCTGCACCTGCATCAGCAGCGGCAGCATGAACGGCACCGAGCTCGTGCCGATCCGGCACAGCAGGTTGCCGAGCAGCCCCGAACCGAAATTCGGCTCGCGGAACAGCCCGAGCCGGAACAGCGGCTGCGCGCGGCGCCGCGCATACGGCAGGTACGCGAGCGCGCTCGCCAGCCCGAGCGCCGCGAGCCCGGCCGCCCATGCGGCGCGATGCGCGGGCATCGGCGGGTCGATCGCGAGCGACAGCGCGATCATCGCGACCGACAGCAGCGCACAGCCGACGAAATCGAAGGGCGGCGGTTGTGTCGCCTGGTCGTGCGGCAGGTAGCGCTGCACGGTGAGGAAGCCGACCACACCGACCGGCACGTTGACGATGAACACCCAGTGCCACGAAATCGCCTGCGTGAGCCAGCCGCCGAGCGTCGGCCCGACGATCGGGCCGAGCTGGCCGGCGGTCGACACGAATGCGATCGCCGCGACGTACTGTTCGCCCGGCACGCGGCGCAGCACGGCGAGCCGCCCGATCGGCAGCAGCATCGAGCCGCCGATGCCCTGCAGCGCGCGCGCGGCGACGAGCTGGCCGAGCGTATGCGACGCCGCGCAGGCGATCGATGCGAGCACGAACACGAGAATCGCAATCGAGAACACGCGGCGCGTGCCGAACCGGTCGGCCAGCCAGCCGGACGCCGGTGTGAGCATCGCCATCGTCAGCGTATAGACGACCACGACGGGCTGCATCGCGAGCGGCGACGCGTGCAGGCTTTGCGCGATCGAAGGCAGGGCGGTGTTGACGATCGTCGTGTCGAGCGACTGCATGAAGAACGCAGCGGCGACGATCCAGAGCAGCGCGGAGTGTGTGGGTTCCCGGGACATGGCGAATTCGATGGTGCAAAGGCCGGCGCGGGCGGCGCGTCGGCACGGCGCCAGCCGGTCTTCAAGCGCACGATGGTACCGATTCCGGCGGTCATCGGGAAGCTGCCTGATGACGTTGACTGTCATCGGAAACAACGATGACAATGCGGGATGCTCAATCCCGTCTGGCTCAAGACGTTCGCGACCGTCACGAACTGCCGCAGCTTCACCGAAGCGGGCCGGCAGCTCGGGCTCAACCAGTCGAGCGTCAGCGAACACATCCGTCGTCTCGAGGAAAGCGTCGGGCGGCGTCTGTTCGTGCGCGACACCCATTCGATCGCGATGACGGCCGATGGCGAGGCGCTGCTCGTGCATGCGAACGTGATCCTGCAGGCGCTGAACCGCGCGGAATCGCAATTCCGCAAGCCGAGGCTGCAGGGCCTGGTGCGGCTCGGCGCGCCGGACGACCTCGCGCTCGTCGCGTTGCCGGACGTGCTGGCCGGGTTTCGCGCCGCGCACCCGGACGTCGCGCTGGAGATCACCACCGGCATGACGAGCCGGCTCTACGAAGGGCTGGACGCGGGGGCGCTCGACCTGATGATCGGCAAGCGGCGGCTCGGCGAGCGGCGCGGCACGCCGCTCCTGCGCACGCGGCTCGAGTGGGTCGCGCGGCCCGGCACCGTCGTCGATCCGGAGCGGCCGCTGCCGCTCGTGCTGGTCGCCGAGCCGAGCGTGACGCGCGCGATCGTCCTGAACGCGCTCGCCGAGAAGGGCATCGGCTGGGAAGTCGTGTGCTCGAGCAGCAGCCAGCCGGGCTGCATCGCGGCCGCGCGCGCGGGGCTCGGCTTGACCGCGACGTCGCACTATTTGTCGACGGGCGGGCTGGCGCCGCTGGTCAACGGCGGCGCGCTGCCCGTGCTGCCCGACATCGAATTCATCGCACTGGCAGCGAAGCGGCTCAGCCAGCCGGCGCGCACGCTGCTCGAATTGCTGGAAGCGAGCGACCTGAGCACGCCGGGCGCGAACGCGTAACGGGCTCGCCACGCGCGACGCGCCCGGTTCCGGCGCCCGCGCAACGCGATGTGACGCGCTCCGTCACGCGGCCATCATGCGACCGTCATGCGGCCCGCTTCTGCGAAATCACCAGCAGCGCGCCGTTCTTGTCCTCCAGCACCGCGCGGTATTCGTGCGGCCCGGCCTGCACGGGCACGCGCACCGACGCGCCGGCCTTCACGACCCGCGCCATCGCCGCATACAGGTCGTCGTCCTCGTCGACGCGCAGCGTGAGCGCCGCGCGCTCGACGATCTGCTCGTCGCCCGCGACCAGCGCGATCGTCAGCGGGCCGCCGTCGAGCGCGCAATAACGATCGCCGTCGCGGAACTTCACGTTCAGGCCCAGCCCGTCGACGAACAGCGGCAGCGCCGTGTCGATGTCGTCGACGGGATACAGCAGCATCGATACCTTCATCCCGGATCTCCCTTGTCTTGATGTGGGCGGCGTGCAACGTGCCGCCGTTCGATGCTAGCGCGCCGTTCGCGTGCTCACGCAGTCCGATCGGATGACCGTGAAACCCCTCTGTCCCCGCACGCGTGCCGATACTCCGAACAGACGATGCCCGCGCCCGGCCGCGCGCCGACACTCCCATCCGTGGACCGTCGCTATTCGTCCGTATCGTGCGGGCGGGCTGCGCGACCCCGACTCGTCCAACATACATGGAGACGCACGCAATGAAGTTTTCCCTCATCTACGAAGCCCAGACCACCGACGCATCGCGCGAGGGCGACCACCGGGTGTTCAAGGAGACGGTCGAACAGGCGCTGCTCGCCGAGCAGGTCGGCTTCGACACGATCTGGTGCGTCGAGCACACGTCGCTGACCAACTATGCGCACATGAGCGCGCCGGAAACCTTCCTTGCGTACCTGGCCGGCCGCACGACGCGCATCGGCCTCGGCCACGGCGTCGTGTGCCTGCCGCCCGCGATGAACCACCCGATCAAGGTCGCCGAGCGCGTCGCGCTGCTCGACATCCTGTCGGGCGGCCGCGTGCATTTCGGTGTCGGCAAGGGCGGGAGCCAGCAGGAAGCCGGCGCGTTCGGCTACGACCTCAACGAGCTGCAGCCGATGATCGACGAATCGATGTACCTCGTGCCGAAGATGTTCGTGCAGGACGAGATCGAGCACGACGGCAAGTACATCAAGATCCCGAAGCGTCCGATCCACCCGAAGCCGTTCCAGGATCCGCACCCGCCGATGTACCTCGCGTGCACCAACACCGACGCGCTGCTGCGCGCCGGCCAGCGCGGGATGGGCGCGCTGGTGCTCGGTTTCGGCGGCCCCGATGAAGTCGCGAAGAAGAACGCCGTGTATCGCGAAGCGTGGGCGAACCGCAAGCCGGAAGACCAGGTCGGTTTCCGCCCGACCCAGCACCTCGCGGCACTGTGCCCGACGGTCGTGATGGCCGACGGCCAGGCCGCCCGCAAGATCGGCATCCGCGGTCAGCGCTACTTCATGGAATCGCTCGCGTACTGGTACACGGGCGGCGAGCGTCCGGACCCGGCGAAGTGGGGCGACGACCTCGTGCAGGCCGACACCGGCGAGATGGTGATCCGCTCGCGCTTCGCGTCGGAGGAAGTCGTCGTGAACTTCGCCGATCCGGCGCTCGCGATGATGAACCCGAACCACGCGTACGGCACGGTGGACGACTGCATCGGCTATGTCGGCCGCCTGCAGGAAGCCGGCGTCGACGAAGTGCTGTTCCTGTGCCAGATGGGCACGGTGCCGCACGAAGCGCAGATGGAGACGATCCGCAATATCGGCGAGCACGTGATCCCGTTCTTCAACAAGGAGAAGGAGCGGGCCTGCGCGTAAGGCGGGGCGGGCCGCGCCCGTCGTCCCGTCCGGTCGGACGATGCGGCGCGGTCGCGCGAAGCCGACCATCGGTGGTGGCGAGCATCGCCCGCGGCCAGGCCGCGCAGAACAACTTTGAACGAGAGCGGGGCGGGCGCCGCGGCGCATGCCCCGTTCCACAGGAGACATTCGTGCATCGCGACAACGATTCGAACGCATTGGCCGCCACGCTGGTCGCCCGGGCCGAGGCGCTGGCGCCGACGCTGGCCGGCCGCGCCGCGCAGGCGGAAGCGCAGGGCCGCATCCCGGCCGAGACGATCGCCGACATGCAGGCCGCCGGCTTCTTCAAGGTGCTGCAGCCGAAGCGCTACGGCGGCTACGAGCTCGATCCGCAGGCCTTCTTCGACATCCAGATGGCACTCGCGCGCGGCTGCATGTCGACCGCGTGGGTGTACGGCGTCGTCGGCGTGCACAACTGGCAGCTCGCGCTGTTCGACGAGCGCGCGCAGCAGGACGTGTGGGGCAACGACCCGGCGACGCTGATCGCGTCGACCTACATGCCGGTCGGCCGCGTCACGCCGGTCGACGGCGGCTTTCGCCTGTCGGGCCACTGGAAGTTCTCGAGCGGCAGCGAACTGTGCGAATGGGTGTTCCTCGGCGCGCTGGTGCCGCCGGCCGAGGCTGGCCAGCCGCCCGAATACCGCACCTTCCTGCTGCCGAAATCCGATTACCGGATCGAGCAGGACTGGGACGTGCTCGGCCTGCGCGCGACGGGCAGCCACGACATCGTCGTCGACGACGTGTTCGTGCCCGCGTACCGCACGCACAAGGCCATCGACGGGATGATGGGCACGAGCCCGGGCCTGGCCGTCAACGACGCGCCGCTGTTCAGGCTGCCGTTCGCGCAGATCTTCGTGCGCGCTGTGTGCACGGCGTGCATCGGCGCGCTGCAGGGCGCGCTCGACGATTTCACCGGTTATGCGGCCACGCGCGTATCGGCCAACAGCGGCGCGAAGACGACCGACGATCCGGGCGCGCAGAACGCGTGCGCGAACGCGGCCGTCGCGATCGACGAGATGAAGGTGCTGCTCAGGCGCAATTTCGCGGAACTGATGGCGTCGGTGACCGGTGGCCCGGCCGTGTCGATCGAACGCCGCGTGCATTTCCGCTACCAGTCCGCGCAGGTCGCCGAGCGCTGCGCGCAGGCGGCGAACGCGCTGCTGCGCTACTCAGGCGGCAACGGCATCTATCACCGCAATCCGCTGGTGCGCCGCTTCCTCGACCTGCATGCGGCCCGCGCGCATTACGCGAACAACGTGGACCGTTTCGGCCAGAACCTCGGCGCCGTGATGCTCGGCCGCGAGAACACCGACTTCTTCATCTGACGGAGACGCGATGAACGACCCGCAAGCACAGCAATACGTGTTCGACGTGGTGGTCGTCGGTTCGGGCGCGGGCGCGCTGCTCGCCGCGTGCCGCGCGGCCGACCGCGGCCTGTCCGTCGTCGTGATCGAGAAGACGGCGCTGTACGGCGGCACGTCGGCCGTGTCGGGCGGCGGGATCTGGGTGCCGTGCAACCACCACATCGCCGAGCTGGGCGCGACCGATTCGCGCGAGGCCGCGCGCGGCTACATCGAAGCCTGCGTGGCCGGCGCGTCGACGCCCGAGAAGCTCGACACGTATCTCGACCGCGCGCCGGAGATGCTGCGCTACCTCGAATCGAAGACCCCGGTGCGCTACCAGTCGCTGCCGAAGTACGCGGACTATTTCCAGAAGGTGCCGGGCGCGATGCCGGGTTATCGCGCGCTCGATCCGCTGCCGTTCGACGGCGCGCTGCTCGGCGACGAGCTCGACCGGCTGCGGCCGCCGTCGCCCGGCACGCTGATCGGCGGGCGCGTGGCGGTGACGTCGAAGGAAGCGCACACGCTGTTCTCGCGCGGGCCCGGCTTCATGAAGCTCGCGATCGCACAGTTCGGCCGTTACTGGCTCGATATCGGGATGCGCCGCCGCACGCGGCGCGACCGGCGCCTGACGCTCGGCAACGCGCTGATCGGCGGGCTGCGCCGCGCGCTGCTCGAGCGCAACGTGCCGGTGTGGCTCGACACGCCGATGCGCGACCTGCTCGACGTGGACGGCCGCGTGACGGGCGTGCGCGCGCAGCGCTTCGGGCAGCCCGTGACGATCGCCGCGCGACGCGGCGTGATCCTCGGCGCGGGCGGTTTCGAGCGTAACCAGCCGATGCGCGAACGCTACCTGCCGCAGCCGACGCAGGCGCAGTGGAGCGCGACGCCGCCTGCCAACACCGGCGATGCGATCGCCGAAGGCCATCGGCTCGGCGGCGCGTTGGCGCTGATGGAGCACGTGTGGGGCGCACCGACGGTCGGGGTCGCCGGCGAGGAGAAACAGCGCGCGCTGTTCGTCGAGCGCAACCTGCCGGGCTGCGTGATCGTCAACAGCCTCGGCAAGCGCTTCGTCAACGAAGCCGCGCCGTATTCCGAATTCGTGCCGGCGATGTATCGCGACCATGCGCGCACCGGTGCGAGCGTGCCTGCATGGATGGTGTTCGACGCGCGGTTTCGGCGCAAGTATCCGTGCGGGCCGATCATGCCGGCGTCGATGATGCCCGATGCGCGGATTCCGGCGGCGTTTCGCGACGTGCTCGTGAAGGCCGACACGATCGACGCGCTGGCCGCGCGCATCGGCGTCGACGCGGCCGGGCTGCACGACACGCTGCGCGACATGGCGCGCTACGCGGCGACCGGAATCGACGAGGCGTTCGGCAAGGGCGACAACGCGTTCGACACGTACTACGGCGATCCGCGGAACGAGCCGAACCCGTGCCTCGGGCCGGTCGATCAGGCGCCGTTCTACGCGGTGCGGATCGACGCGGGCGACATCGGCACGAAGGGCGGGCTCGTCACCGACGCGCTGGCCCGCGTGCTGCGCGCCGACGGCGAGCCGATCGCCGGCCTTTACGCGATCGGCAATACCAGCGCGTCGATGATGGGCGCGAGCTACCCCGGCGCGGGCTCGACGCTCGGCCCGGCGATGACCTTCGGTTTCATCGCCGCCGATCACCTGGCCGCGCACGCGGCCGACGCCGGCGGCCGGTCGGCCCGGCCATCCACGACTGAACTTGACGGAGTCCAAAGATGAGCGATCTCACCCCCCATCCGCTGCGCACCGACATGCTGCTCGCGATGCGCCGCCTCGCGCGCTCCGTCACGGTCATCAGCAGCGCGCACGACGGCCGGCGCTACTCGATGTCCGCGACGGCGGTCGACTCGCTGTCGACCGATCCGCCTTCGCTGCTGATCTGCATCAACCGCACCGCGTCGCTGTATCCGCCGCTCGATGCGGGCGCCCCGTTCTGCGTGAACGTGCTGTCGGCCCGCCACGAAGGCATCGCGATCGACTGCAGCGGCCGGCTGAAGGGCGAAGCGCGCTTCACGACCGGCGACTGGCACACGTCGCCGCACGGCGTGCCCTATCTGCGCGATTCGCAGGCGAGCCTCGTATGCGAGCAGGACGGCCGCTTCGAATACGGCACGCATACGGTGTTCATCGGGCGCATTCGCGAAGTGCTGATGTGCGGTGACGTCGATCCGCTCGTCTATCTCGACGGCGCCTACACGACGCCCGGCGCGCCGGTGGCCCGTGCGGCCGCGTGACGTGAGGAGCCGGCGATGAGCGATTCGCGCTTCCATCGGCTGACCGTCGCCGAAGTGATTGCCGAAAGCGACGACGCGTGCTCGTTCGTGTTCGACGTGCCGGCCGCGTTGCGCGACGTATTCGCGTACCGGCCCGGGCAGTTCCTGACGCTGAATGTGCCGTGCGCGGACGCGGCTGTTGCGCGCTGCTATTCGCTGTCGAGCGCGCCCGGCATCGACGCCGCGCCGAAGATCACCGTCAAGCGCGTGCGCGACGGCCGGGCGTCGAACTGGCTGTGCGACCGCGTGCGGGCGGGCGACACGCTCGAGGTGCTGCCGCCGGCCGGCGTATTCACGCCGCGCGCACTCGACGGCGACCTGCTGCTGTTCGCGGGCGGCAGCGGCATTACGCCCGTGCTGTCGATCCTGAAATCGGCGCTCGTGCACGGGCGCGGGATGCTGACGTTGATCTACGCGAACCGCGACGAGCGCTCGGTGATTTTCCGTGACGAACTGCAGCAGCTCGCGCAGCGCCATCCCGGGCGCGTGCGTGTGATCCACTGGCTCGACAGCGTGCAGGGCATTCCGCAGCAGCGCCATCTCGAGGAACTCGCGCGGCCGTTCAGCCGGCAGGAGACGTTCATCTGCGGGCCCGCGCTGTTCATGGAGAACGCGCTGGCCGCGATGCTCGGCCTCGGGCTGCCGCGTGCGCGCGTGCATGTCGAGCGGTTCGCGTCGTTGCCCGATGCACCGGCGCAGGCCGCGGCAACGGCGGCAGCGTCGTCGCCCGGCGACGGTGCGGCGATCGAGACGGTGCTCGACGGCGACGCGTTCGCGTTCGACAGCGCGCCCGGCGAAACGCTGCTCGACGCGATGCTGCGCGCGGGTGTGCCGGCGCCGAATTCCTGCCGGATGGGGCAATGCGGCGCGTGCATGTGCCGGATCGAGCGCGGCGAGGTCGCGCTCGACAGCAACCACGTGCTCGACGACGACGAGATCGCTGCCGGCTGGACGCTCGCCTGTTGCGCACGGCCCGCGAGCGATGCACTGCGCGTGGTGTTTCCCGACTGAGCCGACGCGCGCCGGCGGCGCGCACGGCCACCCTGATCTATGACGATGGACAACGAAATCCTGACCACGCCCGCGCTGATCGCGCGGGCAGCCGCGCGCCACGGCGCGCATCCGGCGATCGAGTCGGAGCACGGCCGGCTGACCTACGCGGAACTCGACACGGCCCGCGTCGACGCGGCTCGCGCGCTGCTCGCGAGCGGCATCGAGGCCGGCGACCGCATCGCGGTATGGGCGCCGAACCTGCCGCAATGGATCGTCGCGGCGCTGGCGATCCACACCGTCGGCGCGATCCTCGTGCCGGTCAACACGCGGATGAAGGGGATGGAGGTGGGCGGCATCCTGCACGACGGCGGCGCACGGCTGCTGTTCTGCTGCGGCACGTTCCTCGGCGAATCCTATCCGGCGATGCTCGCGCCGCACCGCCCCGCGACGCTCGAACGTGTCGTCGTGTTCGATGGCGAACCGCCGTGCGGCGCGCATGACGAGACCTGGAACGCGTTCCTCGCGCGCGGCGCCGAGGTGCCGCTGGACGCGGTGCGCGAACGCGAGGCACAAGTGACGCCCGACACCGTGATGGACCTGATGTTCACGTCCGGCACGACGGGCCGCCCGAAGGGCGTGATGACCGCGCACGGCCAGAACCTGCGCGCCGCGCAGGCATGGGCGGCGATCGCCGGCGTGCGTCCTGACGACCGCTACCTGATCGTCAATCCGTTCTTCCACACGTTCGGCTACAAGGCGGGCTGGCTCGCCGCGCTGTCGAGCGGTGCGACCGTGCTGCCGCATCTCGTGTTCCAGCCGGCCGACGTGCTGCGGCGCGTTGCCGTCGACCGCATATCGGTGCTGCCCGGCCCGCCGACGCTGTACTACGCGCTGCTCGACGCGCCCGATCGGGCGACGCACGACCTGTCGTCGCTGCGGATCGCGGTCACGGGCGCGGCGGCGATCGCCCCGAGCCTGATCGAACGGATGCGCGCCGAGCTCGGCTTCGAGACGGTGCTGACCGGCTACGGGCTGACCGAATCGTGCGGCTTCGCGACGCTGTGCCGTCAAGGCGACGATGCGCAGACGGTCGCCTGTACGTCCGGCCGGCCGATGCCGGATGTCGAATTACGCATCGCGGGGCCGGGCGGCGCGCCGCTCGGGCCGGACGAGACCGGCGAGATCTGGGTGCGCGGCTACAACGTGATGCGCGGCTATTTCAACCAGCCGCACGCGACGCGCGAAACCGTCGATCCCGATGGCTGGCTGCATACGGGCGATCTCGGCTGCGTCGACGCGAACGGCAACCTGAAGATCACCGACCGCATCAAGGACATGTTCATCGTCGGCGGCTTCAACTGCTATCCGGCCGAGATCGAGCGGCTGCTCGCCGCGCATCCGGCGATTGCGCAGGTCGCGCTGGTCGGCGTGCCCGATACGCGGCTCGGCGAGGTCGGGCACGCGTATGTCGTGCTGCGGCCGGGCGCGCATGCCGACGCCGACGAACTGAACGACTGGGCGCGCCGCAACATGGCGAACTACAAGGTGCCGCGCTATTTCACGTTCGTCGGGCAACTGCCGACGAGTGCGGCCGGGAAGGTGCTGAAGTACCGCCTGCGGGCGGGGACCGAGGCGGCGGCCTGAACGCCGCCGCCGTACACGAACGGGATGAACGCATGAACGACAACGGGTTTCCGCAGGGTGCGGTGCTGGTGTTCGGCGGCAGCGGCGGGATCGGGCAGGGTGTCGCGCTCGAGTTCGCGCGGGCCGGCGTGCCGGTCGCGGTGGGCTACCGCAGCAAGGCCGACGTGGCCGAGCGGGTCGCGCGCGACATTCGCGGCGAGGGTGTCGCGGCCACCACGCACTGCGTGGACGTGACCGATCCCGCACAGGTCGACGCCGCGCTCGCGGCCGCGATCGGCGCGCATGGCCGCGTGCACACGGTGGTCTGGGCGGCCGGGCCGTTCGTGAACCAGCGTCATATCGGCGACATGACACACGATGACTGGCGCCGCGCGATCGACGTCGAGACGATCGGCTTCTTCGTGGCGGCGAAGGCCGCGCTGCCGCACTTCCGTGCGTCGGGCGGCGGATCGTTCGTGACGCTCGGGTCGGCCGGGCATCTGCGCTGGCCCGACCGCGACGGACTGTCGGTCGCACCGAAGGCGGCGAACGAGGCGCTGGTGAAAGGGCTGGCGCGCGAGGAAGGGCGCTACGACATTCGCGCGAATTCGATCCTGGTCGGCGTGATCGAGGCCGGGATGTTTCCGGTGCTGCTCGAACAGGGGCAGTTCAACCAGGCGTGGATCGACGAGACGCAGAAGATGCTCGCGCTCAAGCGCTGGGGGAAGGTGCACGATGTCGGGCGGGCGGCGGTGTTCCTGGCGTCGGATCGGGCTGGTTACATTACCGGGCAGCAGTTGAATGTTTCCGGTGGGTATGGGGTGTAGCGGTGGATTGATGGCCTCGGACAGCCGTTTGCTGCGAGCTGGCCTTTCGCGTCTGTGGAACATTTTCGCTACCGATGCTCGATGCGATTCAGCTTCGAAAGCACGTCCGACGACCGGTCCGTCATGCTTCTCGACAGAACCGTGCTTTCGGCCACGGCGATATTTCCGCTTCGTTCATCGCTGTTCCCCATGATCCTGTCGCGAAGCCGGATGTAGGGCTGCTCTACAAATTGGTACGTCAGATGAGCAAACACGAAATAGCAGCCGGCAAGCGTAGCGTAAAAGATGAGCGTCGTGCGGTGACCATCGAGTGTCCATCCATATTTTGAGAACATGGCGAGCACCAGCGTGAGCATGCAGATGTGCCCTAGGTAGAGGGAATACGAAATCCGGCTGGTCCACCTGATGAAGTGATCGAGCAGAGCGCTGCCCGATGTATGAACGGTCATCGCCGCGGGAAGCAACGTGGCAATGACGACAGACAGAATCGGGTAAGCCATTGTGCGCACGACTCCACTGGTAACCAGATACGGAGCACCGCACGAAAAATAAATCGTGAATCCGATAAATAACGGCATCGAATATTTCCAGACTGATGCTGAACGTGCGAACCATTCCGGCTGCTCGATTCGGATGTAGGCGGCGATCACGCCGATGAACAGGGAGTCCAGTCGGCAAAGAACGATGGACCGAACATGGCGATCGACATCCGATAGTGATTGGGCATGCCAACCAAAGACGATTCTCGCGGCGAGAGGAACAATTAGGAATGCGACGCATGTGGCGAGCATTGCACGCCCATTCGACTTCAATGTGCCGGCCGCCGCGAGGAACACGCATGGAAGCAACAGGTAGAACCACTCCTCGACGGCGAGGCTCCATGAGTGTTCGAAGAACGGCGCTATCGGCCACGCGAGATTCTGGAGGAAGAGGAAGAACGGCCACGCCACCTCGAGAGAGGCCGGTCCATGGTAGTCGAAGCGGAGATAGACAAGCAGGAAGAACCCATAGAGTGGGAGGGTACGAGCCCAGCGACGTTTCCAGAAATCGAGAATATCGCCAGGTGCCTTGAGCTTGCCTGCTTTTCTGGACTGAATCAGCACGCTACCGATCAGGAACCCGCTTAGGACGTAAAAGATCTCGACCCCGATGGTTCCCTGTGCCGAGAAATACCACCGCAGCCACTCGGGTGGTGTTCCGTGCGCCACAGTATGGCTGGCCAGAACGAGGAGAACCGCGAGTGCGCGCAGTACGTCCAGTCCGAATACGCGCTGTTTGTCGAGGTGCGGGGCAGACTTCGTCATCGAGGAAATGGGTGTGTTGGACGGCGAAGTGTATATCAACCGCTTGGCGTATTTTGGGGGGCTATGGACGCACGGCGAAGCAGGGGGCACGTGCTTTCATTTCCGGACTCAAATGAGGGGTTGTCTATCGGGAAATGTTGCCGATGTTGGCCGGGGATCGATAACGATTTCTCATCGCAATCGGTGCGCCATGACTTTGATTGATGGGGCGCGTCGGTGGACACACGATCGTGATGTGACGTCGCGAACCGATCTGAAATTGTGCCCGGCACGCCCGGCCGCACTCGCATTGTGGATCAGAGCTTGCGCATCACGCAGCCGATAAAAGCGGCGTGATCGGGCGAGAGTGTCTCGATCATTGCCAAACCTTCTATCTCGCGATGGATACTGAAGGTCTCGTTTCGATTTGAAATCTTGAATTCGCGGCCCTCAACATGGAAGTTCCATTGATGAAACCCCTCCCAATTCTCGGCCAACGCTTCGTTCGCTGCGTGCTCCGTCGCAATGTAGCCACCGGGTTTAGTCACGGCGATCATCTGCAGAAAGGCTTCGACTGGATTGTAGCTATGGTCGAGCGTGTTCTTCGCATATGTCAGGTCGAACGTGTTTTCCGGAAACATCGAGGTCAGGCATTCGCTTTCACACTGCCGGGTTTTGATAAGAGGGAGCCCAGCGGGGAAGTTCAGGCGGCTGTACAGGTCGCCCAGCGCGTCGACCGCGGTGATATTCAGCGGTATGCCGTTCATTTTCTTGCCAAGCACCGTCATCGGGCCGGCGCCTACGTCGAGGATCTTCGGGTTCCGGATGCCGTTCAGAAGCTCGGCGATCCATTCGTGTATTTCGGTATCGGGGTTGATACGGAACTGAAAGTCTTCCGGCCATGCACCGCCCTTCGTCTCCAACCACTTTGCCCAGAATTCGATTTCGTTATCGATTCCGCTAGACCACTGCAATTTTCGCATCGTGTCCGCCCAGAGGGTATGGACGGACGATTCTATCATCCGATTGCAAGTTGTCTCGGATGCTGAAAATTCAGGCATCGCAACAATCCGTACCGTGTTTCGATTTCGCGCGGCGTACCGATCGGACTGCGATTCGCGAACTGGTCCTTTCGCGTGACCCAGGGAGTCAGCACGCGCGAGCATCCGTATTCACCCTGCCTCGTCGCGGACGATTACGCATCTGCATCGTGTGCCAAGGCTCGAGATCACTTCCTTGCAACGCATTCTTCAATACATTTCGCCACTAACGATTGACTGCAACGACGACTCACACGAGCTGAGGGCTGTCCAGCCTTGACCAACGAGCGTTGCGGCATCGATGCGTGACACGCCGGATCGCACGCTCCGGCATCGTCTGCCGAATAAGGATGCGTTCCTGAAACATTTCCTCCGATTACAACCGGCGTGAGCTTCCGTGTTTTGCGGTGACCCTTGTCCCGCTTCGATTCGCGCCGCATGGCACGTGCCTTGCTGTTGACCCGGTGCCGCTGGCGCAAACGAATTTCGCGAGAACGACGAACGCGTCGGCGGCATGCAACGACATCGAAACAAACGGGGAATCGGATCGGGCCGCGGGTGCCGCCTGTCGCGGCGTACCTGCCGCGCATGTCGTATCGGTCATGCGCATGGGCAACGTGTTCCCGATCCGTCGAACAGCAAGCGTGCTTGCAAGGTGTCGTGCCGGGGTTCGCATCACGCATGGCGACGCAGGCCGCATGCGTTGGCGAGGCGCGCCCGGCACATGTCGGGGGAGGCGCCCGTGAAAACGACAGTGAACCAATGGGCATTCGTCGCGGTGGTGTTCGCCGCGAGTGCGCATGCGCAGGAAATCTACCTGCAGGGCGGCACGCAGGGCGTCGGCATCGGCGCGGCCGTGAGCTTCAATTCGATGCTCGGTGCGCATGCGGATTTCAATGCGATCGATCTTTCGCATGACTTCACGGTGGCCGGCAATCGCTACCAGGACGACCTGAAGCTGCGCCAGGGCGGCTTGTACGCGGACATCTTTCCGTGGCGAGGCAGCGGCTTCCGCGCGACGCTCGGGCTACGCTTCAACGACGACGAGCTTCGCGGCGTATCGGTGCCGACCAATGGCACTTATGTGTTCGGCGGCAAGCGCTATCCGGCGATGCCGGGGATGTACGCGGTGGCCGAAGCGCGCTATCCGACCGTGATGCCGTACTTCGGGATCGGCTACGGGCACCGGCCGGCGTCGAAAGGGCTGGGATTCGTCGCCGATCTCGGCGTTGCGTACGGGATACCGAAATGCTCGTACACGCTGTCGCCGGAACTGGCGGCCGCGGCCGGGCCCGCGAAGAGCCAGATCCTGGCCGCGAGCGGGCTGGATTCGCTGCGGCAGGTGATGTCGCGCTACCGGTGGTATCCGGTGTTGCAGATCGGGGTTTCGTATCGGTTCTGAGCGGCGGGGCGTCGTTGCGTGTGCCGGGCGGGGAATGGCCGGCATCGCCGATCAGGCCGGGCCAACGGATGTCGGCACGCGAGGGCCGACGACCCTCGCGAGCACCGCGCGCGGAGTCGGTGAATGCAGCCGTCCCGCATCGACCGGCGCGCGCCCGCGCAGGCCATTCAGCCGTGAATAGCCGATCGGCCGTCTTTCCTGCCGTTCCGATCCGGCTTACCTTTCAAACAGCAGTTCGACGTGTCGGGCGAGCGGCGCATGCCGAAGGGTTCAGGCGGCCCGTTGCCGTTCGCTGACGCCGACCACCGTCCTCCTTCCGTTGCTGGCGATGATAGCAATGATTGCAATTCCCGGTCATGGTGCTATCATTGATATCAATCTGGATGGAGGGAACCATGGCAAATCTACTGGTACGTAACGTGGATGACAATATCGTTCAGAGCCTGCGTGAGCGGGCTGCGGCAAATGGCCGGAGTGCCGAGGCCGAACATCGGGCTATTCTGGCCGATGCGCTCGGCAGGCCGAAGCGAAAGACATTTGCGCAAGTGCTGATGAGCATGCCCGATGTCGGCGAAGACGCGGATTTTCAACGTATTCAGGATTCCGGCGAGGCCAGGCGTGTATTTGATTGATACCAACGTCATCAGTGAAATCAGGAAGGGCAAGCGAACCAACCGTGGCGTGCGGGCGTTCTTCCGTCAGGCCGCGGCGGACGCCAGCCCGCTTTACCTGTCCGTCGTGACAGTTGCTGAACTTCGCCGCGGCGTCGACCTGATCCGCCATCGCGGCGATCACCCCCAGGCGTCGGCGCTCGAGGCCTGGGTGGCAACCATCCTGGCCGGCTATGCACCGAACATCCTGCCGGTCGACATCGAGATCAGCCAGACGTGGGGGCATTTGCGCGTGCCCGATCCGACGCACGAACTCGACAAGCTGATCGCGGCCACCGCACTGATCAACGATCTCACCGTGGTTACGCGCAACGTCGCGGATTTCGCCCGCACCGGCGTCAGGTTGCTGAACCCGTTCGACTGATCCGGGTTGCCGCGTCGCGGCACCCTGTAACGGCTTCCCGTCTCCTTCCGCAGGCATGGCCCGTTCCGCCGGGCTGCCGCGCGCGTCTGCGCCGCTCCGATTCCCCGCCGCCTCTCGTCCCAACAGACGATGTAACACCACCCCCGACCGGCCAGAATCCTTTCACGAACAACGGATTCTGAACCAGGAGGAGGCCGACATGATCGATGTCCGTGCGCTTGGCTATGTCGTCGTCGAGGCGACGCGCGTCGATGCGTGGCGCCGCTACGCGGAAGACGTGCTGGGCATGCAGGCGCTCGACGCGCCCGACGGTGCGTTGTACCTGAAGATGGACGAGCGCGATTTCCGCTACGTGATCGTCCCCGGCTCGGCCGACCGCTATTTCGCGTCGGGCTGGGAACTGCCCGACGGCGCCGCGTTCGACGCCGCGCTTGCGGTGCTGCAGCGGGCAGGCATCGAGCCAATCCGCGCGACGCCCGCCGAAGCCGCGCTGCGCCGCGTGCAGGCGATGGCGTGGTGCACCGACCCGTCCGGCAACCGCCACGAGCTGTACTGGGGCGCGCGCTGCGATTTCCGCCGTTTCGTGTCGCCGCTGGGTGTTGCGCACTTCGTCACCGGCGACATGGGGCTCGGCCACGCGGTGCTGCCCGCGCCGCAGTTCGACGCGACCGACGCGTTCGTGCGCGGCGTGCTCGGCTTCGAGCTGTCCGACATCTATCGCGTGAAATTCACGCCCGATCCCGCCGAACCCGAAAAGCGCATCCACTTCATGCACTGCCGCAACGCGCGCCATCACAGCCTCGCGCTGTTCGAGATGGCCGTGCCGTCGGGCTGCGTGCACGTGATGGCCGAAGTCGACTCGATGGACGAAGTCGGCCGCGCGCTCGACCGCGTCGCCGCGCACGACGTGAAGATGTCCGCGACGCTCGGGCGTCACTGCAACGACCAGATGATCTCTTTCTACATGAAGACCCCCGGCGGCTTCGATCTCGAATACGGCTTCGGCGGCCTCACGGTCGACTGGTCGAAGCACGCGGTGTTCGAGGCCACCAAGGTGAGCCAGTGGGGCCACGATTTCAGCATCGGATACCGGTAAGCCAGCACGATGACGATGAAACCTCTCGACAAGACGATGTCCGCGCGCGACGTGGTCGCGCAACTCGCCGACGGCATGACGATCGGCATCGGCGGATGGGGGCCGCGGCGCAAGCCGATGGCGCTGGTGCGCGAAATCGCGCGTTCGAACCTGAAGGACCTGACGATCGTCGCGTACGGCGGCGCCGATGTCGGGCTGCTGTGCGCGGCCGGCAAGGTACGCAAGGTGGTGTTCGGCTTCGTGTCGCTCGACGTGATCCCGCTCGAACCGCAATTCCGCCGTGCGCGTGAACAGGGCCGCATCGACGTGCTGGAACTCGACGAAGGGATGCTGCAGCTCGGCCTGCGCGCGGCCGCCGCCCGGCTGCCGTTCCTGCCGACGCGTGCCGGGCTCGGCACTGCGCTGCTCGATCACGCGCCGCAACTGCGCACGGTGCAGTCGCCGTACGACGACGGCGAAACGCTGCTCGCGATGCCGGCGATCGGCCTCGACGTCGCGCTGCTGCACGTGAACGCGGCCGACCGGATGGGCAACACGCGTATCGACGGCCCCGATCCGTTCTTCGACGCGTGGATGGCACGTGCCGCGCAGTGTTGTTACGTGTCGGCGGAAACGGTCGACGCGTCGCTCGCGAGCGAAGACCTCGACGCAGCGAAACGCAATCCGTTCGAGCGCTCGCTCGTCACCGGCGTCGTGCACGCGCCGGGCGGTGCACACCCGACGTCGTGCGGGCCGGCCTACGGCTGGGACCTGCCGCACCTGCGCGCGTACTGCGCCAGCGCGGAAGACGATGCGAAGACGGCGGCGTACCTGCGCGACGTGGTCGGCCAGGACGAACGCCAGTACCTCGAAGGCGTCGGCGGGCTGTCGCACGTGACGACGCTGCCGTTGCCGATTCTGTAAAGGAGCGCCTGTGAGCGAATCTCTCGACCATTCCCTCGCGGAACTGATGATCGTCGCGTCCGCGCGACTCTGGCGCGACGACGGCGAAGTGCTGGCGACCGGCATCGGCACAGGCCCGCGGCTCGCGGCCGGCCTCGCGCGGCTTGCGTACAACAACGGGCTGATGCTGACCGACGGCGAAGCGTATCTCGTCGAGGAGCCGGTGCCGCTCGGCCCGCGCCCCGACGGCTACCGCGTGAAGGCGAGCGGCTGGATGACCTACGAACGCGTGTTCGACTGCCTGTGGCACGGCCGCCGCCATGCGCTTGTGATGCCGACGCAGATCGACCGTTTCGGCCAGGCCAACATCTCGTGGCTCGGCGACGACTACGCGCGCCCGAAAACCCAGCTGCTCGGCGCGCGCGGCTTCCCCGGCAACACGACGAACCACGCGAACTCGTTCTTCGTCAGCGGCCACGGCAAGCGCACGTTCGTCGAAGGCGAAGTCGACATGGTGTGCACCGTCGGCCACAACCCGGCGCGCCGGTTGCCCGGGATGAAAACCTTCGTCGACCTGCGCAGCATCGTCACCGACCTGTGCGTGATGGATTTCGGCGGCCCCGACCACGCGATCCGCGTGCGCTCGCTGCACCCGGGCGTGAGCTTCGACGAGGTGCAGGACGCGACGGGCTTCCCGTTGATCGCGCATCCGGAGCTCGGCACGACGGCCGCGCCGAACGCGGAAGACCTGCGCATCGTGCGCGCGCTCGATCCGCACAACCTGCGCGCGACGATCGTGCGCAACAATCCGGCGCCGCGCCGGGGATGAGGTCCCACATGGAAGCGACCCAGATGACGTTCGGCGACGGTGTCGTCGACTACGCGGTCGACGGCGGCATCGCGACGATCACGATGAACCGCCCCGAGTATCACAACGCGCAGAACTCGAAGATGACGTATGCGCTCGACGCGGCGTTCCGGCGCGCGGCGCACGACGACGCGGTGAAGGCGATCGTGCTCGCGGGCGCCGGCAAGCATTTCTCGGCGGGCCACGATATCGGCACGCCGGGCCGCGACATCCACGAGTCGTTCGATCGCGCATCGCTGTGGTACGACCACGTCGACAAGGACGGCGGCGAATTCCTCTATGCACGCGAGCAGGAGGTCTACCTCGGGATGTGCCGGCGCTGGCGCGACCTGCCGAAGCCGACGATCGCGATGGTGCAGGGCGCATGCATCGCGGGCGGGCTGATGCTCGCGTGGGTGTGCGACCTGATCGTCGCGTCCGAGGATGCGTTTTTTGCCGATCCGGTCGTGCGGATGGGGATTCCGGGCGTCGAGTATTTCGCGCATGCGTACGAACTGAACCCGCGCATCGCGAAGGAATTCCTGTTCCTCGGCGAACGGATGCCGGCCGAGCGTGCGTACCAGATGGGGATGGTCAACCGCGTCGTGCCGCGCGAACGGCTGCACGACGCGACTTATGCGATCGCCGCGAAGGTCGCGACGATGCCGCGCCTCGGGCTCGCGCTGACCAAGCAGGCACTGAATCACGTCGAGGAACTGCAGGGCAAGCGCGCAGCGATGGATGCGGCGTTCGCGTGGCATCACTTCGCGCATGCACACAACGAGCTCGTGAGCGGCGACCGTCTCGGCGGCTACGACGCACGCAGCATGGCCAGTTCGCAGCGTCAGCCGAACGGCGTTGATCGCGGCGACGCGTCCGCACCGGTCGCCGTCAATGGAGCGGCCGCATGAGTACGACGCTTCAAAGCCCGCTGCATACGCCTTTGTGCGAGCTGCTCGGCTGTCGTTATCCGATCGTGCAGACCGCGATGGGCTGGGTGGCCGACGCGCGGCTCGTCGCGGCGACCGCCAACGCCGGGGGCTTCGGCTTCCTGGCCGGCGCGACGCTCGAACCCGAGCAGGTCGAGGCCGAGATCCTGAAAGTGAAGTCGCTGACGGACAAGCCGTTCGGCATCAATTTCCACATGTTCCAGAAGAACGCGCAGCAGGTCGTCGAGCTGGCCATTCGGCACCGGCTGCGCGCGGTGAGCTACGGCCGCGGGCCGGATGCAAAGACGATCCGCCGCTTCAAGGACGCCGGCATCGTCTGCATGCCGACCGTCGGCGCACCGAAGCATGCGGTGAAGGCGGTCGAGCTCGGCGCGGACATCGTGACGGTGCAGGGCGCGGAAGGCGGCGGCCACACGGGCTCGGTGCCGACCACGCTGCTGCTGCCGAAGGTGCTCGACGCGGTGCGGGTGCCGGTGGTCGCGGCCGGCGGGTTCTTCGACGGGCGCGGGCTGGCTGCCGCGCTCGCGTACGGGGCGGCCGGCATCGCGATGGGCACGCGCTTCCTGATGAGCGCCGAATCGCCGGTGCCGCGCGAGACGCTCGAACGCTACGTCGCGGTCGGCGACCCGGCGCGCATCCGCGTGTCGGATGCGCTCGACGGGCTGCCGCAACGGATGATCGACAACCCGTACCTGCTGAAGCTCGAGCGCTTCGGCCCGCTGCGCCGCACGCTGTTCGCGCTGAAGACGGCCGACGCATGGCGCCGCCAGAACGGCCTGAGCACGGGCGACATGCTCGGTCTCGCGATCAAGGCGCTGCGCTCGCACGACTACACGGCGAGCCAGACGCTGATGGCGGCGAACGCGCCGTTCCTGATTCAGCGCGCGATCGTCGAGGGCCGCCCCGATGAAGGCGTGCTGCCGAGCGGCCAGGCGGCCGCGATGATCGGCGCGATCGAACCGTGCGACGCGCTGATCGCCCGGATCGTCGCGGAAGCCGGCGAGCGACTCGACGCACTGGCCGCGCTGCGCGGCACGGCGGCAGCGCAGGCCGCATGAACAACATCACAGGGAGGCAATGGAGATGACAGGATCCAACCAACCGGCCGGCGCGATGCCGTTCCGGATCGATCGCGCCGACGGCATCGCCGAACTGGTGATCGCCCATCCGCCCGTGAACGCGCTCGACGCGCAGGGCTGGCATGCGCTCTCCCGCGCGCTCGATGCGCTCGGCGAGGACGACGAGGTCCGCGTGATCGTCGTGCGCGGCGAGGGGCGCGGCTTCTGCGCGGGCGTCGACATCAAGGAGCTGGCCGCGCATCCGGAGCGGATCGTGGCGGTCAACGCGGGCAATTACGAGACGTTCCGCGCGGTGCACCGCAACCCGAAGCCGGTGATCGCGGCCGTGCACGGTTTCGTGCTCGGCGGCGGGATCGGCATCTGCGGCGCGGCGGACATCGTCGTCGCGGCCGACTGCGCGCGCTTCGGCGTGCCCGAGATCGACCGTGGCGCGATGGGCGGCGGCGCGCACCTGCAGCGGCTGTTCGGCGTGCAGAAGGTACGCGCGATGTATTTCACCGGCGAGATGATCGATGCGGCCGAAGCGTACCGGCTCGGTGCGGTCGAGCAGGTCGTGACGCGCGACACGCTGCGCGACGCGGCGCTCGCGCTCGCCCGCAAGATCGCGGAGAAGAGCCCGGCGATGGTGCGGCTCGCGAAGGAGGCGCTGAACGGCGTCGAGGACGGCGATCTCGAGGACAAGTACCGCTGGGAGCAGGGCTTCACGCTGCAGGCGTACATGACGAACGATTCGACCGAAGCGCGCGCCGCGTTCGTCGAGAAGCGCGACGCGCGTTTCGATGCGCAGGCCGCCGCCGAGGAGGCACGCGCATGAACCTGACCTACACGCCGCAGCAACAGGCGTTTCGCGCGGAGATCCGCGAATGGCTCGCCGCGCACGTGCCGCGCGAGCGGCTGCCGAGCTTCGACACCGAGGAAGGCTTCGCCGCGCACCGCGAATGGGAGCGCACGCTGCACTCGGGCCGCTGGAGCATGGTCACGTGGCCGCGCGAGCTGGGCGGACGCGGCTGCGACCTGATCGAGTGGCTGATCTTCGAGGAAGAGTACTGGCGTGCCGACGCGCCGATGCGCGTGAACCAGAACGGCATCTTCCTGCTCGGCCCGACGCTGATGGATTTCGGCACCGCGGAGCAGAAGGCGCGTTTCCTGCCCGCGATGGCGGCCGGCGAGCACGTATGGGCGCAGGGCTGGTCGGAGCCGAATGCAGGTTCCGACATGGCCGCGATCCGCACGACGGCCGCCCGGATCGGCGACGAATACGTGTTGAACGGCCAGAAGATCTGGTCGACGCGCGCGGTGTGGGCCGACTGGCTGTTCGGGCTGTTCCGCAGCGACCCGGAATCGTCACGCCACCACGGGCTCACGTTCCTGATGGTGCCGCTGTCCGCGCCGGGCATCACGGTGCGGCCGATCCGCCAACTGAACGGGCAGACGGGCTTCGCGGAAATCTTCTTCGACGACGTGCGCGTGCCGGTCGAGAACCGGCTCGCGGCCGAAGGCGCGGGTTGGCAGGTCGCGATGGCGACGGCCGGCTTCGAGCGCGGGCTGATGCTGCGTTCGCCCGCGCGCTTCCAGCGCACCGCGCAGGCGCTGCGCGACCTGTATCTCGCCCACCGCGACAGCGCGGATCGCGACCCGACGCTGCGCGAGCGCGTGGTGCAGGCATGGATGGATGCGCAGGCGTATGCGCTGTCGACCTACGCGACCGCGAGCCGGCTGCTGAAGGGCGGCCATATCGGCGCGGAATCGAGCACCAACAAGGTGTTCTGGTCGGAACTCGATCTGCGCATGCACCAGACCGCGCTCGACATTCTCGGCGCGCACGGCGAGGTCGTCCCGCAGACGGCCGCACAGCACGCGACGCTCGGCCACTGGCTCGACGGTTTCCTGTTCGCGCAGGCCGGCACGATCTACGCGGGCACCAACGAGATCCAGCGCAACATCGTCGCCGAACGGATGCTCGGCATGCCGCGCGCGTAAGCGCGCCGGCGCCACCTTTACAGAACGGACATCGTATGGATTTCGTATTCGATGAAGACCAGGAAGCGCTCGCGGACAGCGTGAAGCGCCTGCTGATGACCGAGATGACGCCCGAGCTGATCCGCGAGCTCTGGGCCACGCCGACCGGGCGTTCGGACGACCTGTGGGCGCTGTTCGCGTCGCAGGGGCTGACCGCCGTGTCGGTGCCCGAGGCGCACGGCGGCCTCGGCCTGAGCGAAGCGGAATGGGCGCTGCTCGCGCAGACCTACGGTTACTTCGGCAGCCCCGAGCCGCTGCTCGACACGGCGCTCGTCTCGGCCGGCGTGCTCGCGCGGCTGCCGGCGAGCGACTGGCGCGACGCGCTGCTGCGCGACATCGCCGAAGGGCGCGCGCGCGTCGCGCTCGTGCATCCGGCGAACCCGTATGCGGCCGACGTGCACGTCGCGCAGACGCTCCTGTGCGAGCACCGTGGCGAGCTGCACCGCGTCGATCCCGCGCAGTGCGCGTGGCGCGCGGTGGACAGCGTCGACCCGTCGCGGCGGCTGTTCACGCTCGACTGGGAGCCGTCGGCGGCCACGCGCATCGCAGGCGCCGACGAAGCCGCGCCGCTGCTGGACCGTGCGCTCGACCACGGCGCGTTCGCGGTCGCAGCGCAACTGCTCGGCCTCACGCAGCGCGTGCTCGACGTCGCGATCGACTACAGCGCGCAGCGCAAGCAGTTCGGCAAGGCGATCGGGTCGTACCAGGCGCTCAAGCATCTGCTTGCCGACGTCGCGATTCGCTACGAGTTCGCGCGGCCGGTGGTCGCGCGCGCCGCGCAGGCGATCGCCGACGATCACCCGCAGCGCGCGGTGTTCGTGTCCCACGCGAAGCTCGCGGCGACGTCGGCCGCGCAGCTCGCCGCGCGTCACTCGATGCAGGTGCACGGGGCGATCGGCTACACGTGGGAGCTCGACCTGCAGATCTTCATGAAGCGCATCTGGGCGCTCTCCGGCAGCTGGGGCGACAACGCGTTCCACAAGGCCCGCGTGGCCGACGCGATCCTCGGCGACGCGTTGCCGATCGGCCCCGCGCAGACCTTCGACCTCGAGGAATCCAACTGATGAGACAAGCCTATATCGTCGACGCGCTGCGCACGCCGACCGGCCGCCGCAAGGGCGGGCTCGCGCACGTGCATGCGGCCGACCTCGGCGGCTTCGTGCTGAAGACGCTCGTCGAGCGCAATGCGATTCCCGCCGACGAATACGACGACGTGGTGTTCGGCTGCGTCGACACGATCGGCCCGCTCGCGGGCAACATCGCACGCACCTGCTGGCTCGCGGCCGGGTTGCCGCTGCAGGTGCCGGGCGTGACGGTCGATCGCCAGTGCGGCTCGTCGCAGCAGGCCGTGCATTTCGCCGCACAGGCCGTGATGAGCGGCATGCAGGACGTGGTGGTCGCGGGCGGCGTGCAGACGATGACGCAGATCCCGATCTCGTCCGCGATGACCTGCGCGGCGCCGCTCGGCTTCGACGACCCGTTCTCGGGCAGCACCGGCTGGCGCGCGCGCTTCGGTGATGCGCCGGTGTCGCAGTTCGTCGCCGCGCAGCGGATCGCCGATCACTGGAACCTGTCGCGCGACGCAATGGAGCGCTATGCGCTCGAAAGCCACCGCCGCGCGGTCGCCGCGATCGAGGCCGGGCATTTCAAGCGGGAAATCGTGCCGCTCGAAGGCGTGCTGCACGACGAGACGCCGCGCCCCGACACGTCGCTGGAAAAGATGGCGACGCTCGAGCCGCTGACGCCGGGCGGCTCGCTGACGGCCGCCGTCGCGAGCCAGACCTGCGACGCGGCCGCCGCGTTGCTGATCGTGTCGGAGGACGCGTTGAAGCGCTACGGCCTCACGCCGCGCGCGCGCATCCATCACCTGAGCGTGCTGGGCGACGATCCGCTGTGGATGCTCACCGCGCCGATCCCGGCGACGAAGGCCGCGTTGAAGAAGAGCGGGCTCGACTGGTCGCAGATCGACGTCGTCGAGATGAACGAGGCGTTCGCGTCGGTCGCGCAGGCGTGGCTGGCCGATACGCGTTTCCCGCATGAAAAGACCAACCCGAACGGCGGCGGCATCGCGCTCGGCCATCCGCTCGGCGCGACCGGCGCGCGGCTGATGACGACGCTGCTGCACGAACTGGAACGCACCGGCGGCCGTTACGGATTGCAGACGATGTGCGAAGGCGGCGGCCTCGCGAACGTCACGATCATCGAGCGCCTGTGAGCGCGTCACTTTCACGATCTCACGATCCAAGAGGCACCAGCATGGGAATCTGTAACGGACGCACCGTCATCATCACCGGCGCGGGCGGCGGGCTCGGGCGCGAATATGCGCTCGCGTTCGCGGCCGAAGGCGCGGCGGTCGTCGTCAACGACATCCGGCGCGAGGCCGCGCAGGCCGTCTGCGACGAGATCGCACGACGCGGCGGCAACGCACTTGCGAATGCGGACGACATCACGCGCGTCGAAACGGCGCAGCGGATCGTCGACGCGGCCCGCGAAGCGTTCGGCGATGTGCACGTGCTCGTCAACAACGCGGGCATCTGCCGCGACAAGATGTTCACGAGCATGACCGAAACCGACTGGGACGACGTGATGCGCGTGCATCTACGTGGCCACTTCTGCCTGTCGAGCGTGCTGGCACGTGTGTGGCGCGATGCCGCGAAGGCCGGCCACGCGGTCGACGCGCGGATCGTCAACACGAGTTCCGGCGCCGGCCTGCAAGGCTCGATCGGCCAGTCGAACTACGGCGCGGCGAAGGCCGGCATTGCCGCGCTCACGCTGATGCAGGCGGCCGAGTTGCAGCGCTACGGCGTGCGCGTGAACGCGCTCGCGCCGGCCGCGCGCACGTCGATGACCGAAGGCGTGTTCGCCGACATGATGAAGAAGCCCGAGGACGGCGGCTTCGACTATTTCGACCCGGCCAACGTCGCGCCGCTCGTCGTGTGGCTCGGCAGCGCGCTGTCGGCCGACGTGACGGGCCAGGTGTTCGAGGTCGCGGGCGGGATGATCGCGGTCGCGGAAGGCTGGCGCACGGGCCCGAGCGTCGACCGCGGCGCGCGCTGGGCGGCGGCCGAGGTCGGTCCGGCGGTCGCGCGGCTGCTCGCCGACGCGCGGCCCGCGCAGCGCGTGTACGGGAGCTGAGCATGGATCTGGCGCTCACCGACGAACAGGCGATGATCCGCGACGCGGCCGCCGACGTGCTCGCCGAACGCAGCGCGTCCGCCGACGTGCGCCGCGCACTCGAGCAATCGGCCGGCCGCGACGATGCGCTGTGGGCTGCATTGGCGGGCGAACTCGGCTGGAACGCGCTCGCGCTGCCGGAGGCCGCGGGCGGGCTCGGGCTCGGCGCGGTCGAGCAGGCGGTGCTGATGGAACAGCTGGGCCGGCGCATCGCGTGCGTGCCGTATTTTTCGACCGCGTGCCTCGCGGCGACCGCGCTGAGCGGCTGCGACACGTCGCTGGCGACCGGCTGGCTCGCGAAGATCGCCGAAGGCGCGTGCAGCGCGACGCTGGCGCTGCCGTTCGACTGGCTATTCGGCGAGCCGGGTGGCGCGCGGGTCGGCCGGCCATATGGCCGGCCGGGTGCCAATGCGTTCGGCGCATCTTTCGGCGACTCGTTCGACGAACCGGCCAGTGCGCGACCGCTTCCGTTCATCGCGGAAGAAACCGCGGCCGGCTTCGCATTGTCCGGCGTCGCAGCACAAGTGCTCGACGGTGCGCGCGCCGACCTGCTGCTGGTTCCGGCGCGGATCGCGAACGAAGGGCAGTCGGTCGGCCTGTTCGCGATCGACATGACCACCGGCGCAGCCGGCGTTGCGGTGACGCCGCTCGACACGCTCGACGCGACGAGGCCGCTCGCACGGATTGCGCTCGACGACGTGCGCGTGAGCCGCGACGCGCTGATTGCGGGCCGCGACGCGGCGCAGATGCTCGAACGCGCCGCATGGTTCGCGGCGCTCGCGCTGGCCGCCGAACAACTCGGCGGCGCACAGCAATGCCTCGACCTGACGCTCGACTACACGAGCCAGCGCGTGCAGTTCGGCCGCGCGATCGCGTCGTTCCAGGCCGTCAAGCACCGTTGCGCGCAGATGATGGTGCTGATCGAATCGGCGCGCTCGGCCGTGCTCGGCGCCGCGCATGCATGGGACGCGGAAGCCGGCAGCGTGGTGCCGGGCAACGCATTGCGTGCCGACATCGCCGCGGCGAAATCCGCCGCGAACGACGCGTACGCGTTCTGCGCCCAGGAAGCGATCCAGTTGCACGGCGGCGTCGGCTTTACGTGGGAATACGACCCGCATCTCTACTTCAAGCGCGCGCAGGCGTCGGGCGCGCAGTTCGGCAGCACGCCGCAAGTGCTCGAATGGATCGCATGCCATGCGATCGAAGGCGGGGCATCGCAGCGTGGCGAAACATTCGAGCCACCGGCTGCAGCCGCATCCCGCCCGTCCGCCGCACGCGCAGGAGCCCTTCAATGAACAGCGAAACGCGCGAACAGCAATTGCGGCACGAAGTGGCCGACTGGGTGAAATCGCACCTGACCGGCGAATTCGCGTGCCTGAAATACCGCGGCGGCCCCGGCGACGAGGAAGCGTTTCCCGATCTGCGCAAGGCATGGGAGCGGGAACTCGCGCAGGGCGGCTGGACCGGCCTCGGCTGGCCGACCGCCGCCGGCGGGCGTGGCTTCTCGGTGGCCGAACAGGTGATCTTCCACGAGGAATACGCGCGCGCCGGAGGCCCGGGAAGGATGGGCCACATCGGCGAAGGGCTGCTCGGGCCGACGCTCGTCGCCTGCGGCACCGACGACCAGCGCGCGCGCTTCCTGCCCGGCATTCTCGCCGGCACGCAGTTCTGGTGCCAGGGCTATTCGGAGCCGGGCGCGGGTTCCGACCTGGCCAACGTGCGCACGCGTGCCGAACAGGATGCGGACGGTACGTGGCGCGTCCACGGCCAGAAGGTATGGACGTCGCTCGCACACGATTCCGACTGGATCTTCGTGCTCGCGCGCACCGACCCCGCGTCGAAGGGCAACAAGGGGCTGTCGTTCCTGCTGATGCCGCTCGACCAGCCGGGCATCGAGATCCGGCCGATCAGGCAGCTCAACGGCGGCGCGGAATTCAACGAGGTGTTCTTCGACGGCGCGCGCGCGGAAGCACGCGACCTCGTCGGCGCGCCCGGCGACGGCTGGCGGATCGCAATGACGCTGCTCGGCTTCGAACGCGGGATGTCGACGCTCGGCCAGCAGATGCAGTTCGTCCGCGAACTCGAATGGGTGATCGACGCCGCGCGCGAATCGGGCGCGGACAGTGATCCCGTGCTGCGGCAGCGGATCGGCCGCGCGTGGGCCGGGCTGCGCGTGATGCGCTACAACGTGCTGCGCATGCTGTCCGGCGCCGCCGACGCCGATGGCGGTGGCACCGCGCCGCTGCGCCGCGAGGCACTGATCTACAAGTATTTCTGGTCGAACTGGCACCGCGACCTCGGCCAGCTTGCGATGGATGCGCTCGGGCCTCGCGCGAACGTGATCGATCCGGCCGACGAAAAGCTCACCCATCTGCAGCGCGTATTCCTGTTCTCCCGTGCGGACACGATCTACGCGGGTACCAACGAAATCCAGCTCAACATCATGGCCGAGCGCGGGCTCGGCATGCCCAGGGAACCACGAGGCACAGCATGACCGAACCCCAGATCCAGAAAGCGCCGGCCTACGTGCCGGGCCACCAGCTGCTCGCCGGCAAATCGGTGCTGATCACGGCCGCCGCCGGCGCCGGCATCGGCTTCGCGGCCGCGCGCCGCTGCGCGGAGGAAGGCTGCCGCGCGCTGTTCATCTCCGACATCCACGAAAAGCGCCTCGAACAGGCGGTTCAGACACTGCGCGCCGAAACGGGGCTGCAACAGGTCTATGGCCGCCTGTGCAACGTCGCGGTCGAAGCCGACGTGCAGGCACTCGTTGCCGACGCGCAGGACAAGCTCGACGGCGTCGACGTGCTGATCAACAACGCGGGGCTCGGCGGTTCGACCCGCATCGTCGATATGGACGATGCCGAATGGTCGCGGGTGATCGACATTAGCCTCACCGGGACGTTCCGGATGACGCGCGCGATGCTGCCGCACATGCAGGCCCGCGGCCGCGGCGCGATCGTCAACAACGCATCGGTGCTCGGCTGGCGCGCGCAGGCGGAACAGGCGCACTACGCGGCGGCGAAGGCGGGCGTGATGGCGCTCACGCGCTGCGCGGCGCTCGAGGCGTCGCCCTATGGCGTGCGCATCAACGCGGTCGCGCCGAGCATCGCGATGCACGATTTTCTGAAGAAGTCGGCCCCGGCCGACCTGCTGAATCAACTGGCGTCGCGCGAAGCCTTCGGGCGCGCCGCCGAAGTCTGGGAGGTCGCGAACGTGATGGTGTTCCTTGCAAGCGATTACGCGTCGTACATGACGGGCGAAGTGCTGTCGGTCAGCAGCCAGCACGCATGATGAGCACGACCCTCGACCCCGTGCGCGCGACGCCCCGCGTGTTCGCGCATCCCGGCGAACTCGCGGCGGCCGTCGGCGACACGCTCGGCGCGAGCGCGTGGCTCGCGATCGACCAGATCCGCATCGACGGCTTCGCCGACGCGACCGGCGATCACCAGTGGGTGCACGTCGACCCGGTGCGCGCGAAGGACGGCCCGTTCGGCGCGTGCATCGCGCACGGCTACCTGACGCTGTCGCTCGTCAATCATTTCCTGCCGCAGACCGTGCGTATCGACGGCGCGCGGCTCGGCGTCAACTACGGCTGCGACAGGATCCGTTTCCCCGCGCCGGTGAAGGTCGGCGCGCGCGTGCGCGGCGTCGGCGAGCTGCTGCGCGTCGAGCCGCTCGACGGCGGCGTGCAGGCATGGATTCGCGTGACCGTCGAGATCGAAGGCGAAGCGAAACCCGGCTGCGTGGCCGACACGATCAGCCGTTACTACTTCTAGATTCAGAGAGCCAGCCCATGGAAGACGCAGTCATCGTTTCCGTCGCACGCACGCCGATCGGCAAGGCGTTTCGCGGCATGTTCAACGACACCGAGGCGCCCGCGCTGGGCGGCCACGTGGTGCGCACCGCGCTCGAGCGCGCGGGCGTCGCGCCGGCCGACGTCGACGACGTGCTGATCGGCTGCGCCGCGCAGCAGGGCACGCAGGGCTACAACATCGGCCGCCTGTCGGCGGCGGCGGCCGGGCTGCCGGCATCGGTGCCCGGCATGGCGATCGACCGCATGTGCTCGTCGGGCCTGATGTCGATCGCGAGCGCCGCGCGCAGCATCGGCGCGGGCGATGCGCGGATCGTCGTCGCGGGCGGCGTCGAGTCGATCTCGCTCACGCAGAACAAGCACAAGAACGCGTATCGCGCGCGTTCGCAGGCCGTGCTCGACCACCAGCCGGCCGCCTACATGGCGATGATGGAGACGGCTGAGATCGTGTCGCGCCGCTACGGAATCTCGCGTGCGGCGCAGGACGAATTCGCGCTGCAGAGCCATCAGCGCACGGCCGACGCCCAGGCGGCCGGCCGCTTCGATGCGGAAATCGCGCCGCTCGACGTGCGGCGCGCGCTGTTCGACAAGGAAGGCAACCCGGCCGGCCACGAGGATCTGCGTGCGGCGCGCGACGAAGGCGTGCGCGCCGATACGACAGCCGAGCGGCTCGCGGGGCTGAAGCCGTCGTGGAGCGGCGGCAAGGTCGTGGAGCAGGGCGAGTTCGTGACGGCCGGCAATGCGTCGCAGCTGTCGGACGGCGCGGCGGCCGTGGTCGTGATGTCGCGCAGCGAGGCGCTACGCCGCGGGCTGACGCCGCTCGGCGCGTTCCGCGGCCTCGCGGTGGCCGGCTGCGAACCCGACGAGATGGGCATCGGCCCGGTGTTCGCGATTCCGAAGCTGCTGGCGCGCTTCGGCATGACCGTCGGCGACATCGGGCTGTGGGAGCTGAACGAGGCGTTCGCGTGCCAGGCGCTGTACTGCCGCGACACGCTCGGCATTCCCGACGACCGGCTGAACGTCGACGGCGGTGCGATCGCGCTCGGCCATCCGTTCGGGATGTCGGGTACGCGGATGACGATGCACGCACTGCTCGAAGGCGCTCGGCGCGGCGTACGGCACGCGGTCGTGACGATGTGCATCGGCGGCGGGATGGGTGCCGCCGCGCTGTTCGAGGTCGGCGCATAGGGCACGTAGCGCACGTCTCGGACGTAGCGTACGTAGCGGCACGCGGATGGGCCGCGCCGCACACGCGGCGAACCATTCACGAACGACGATTCGAGGCCGCGGCCATGACCGGCGGCCCGGAGACTTGCAGGCGACGGTCGCCGGCGCGCACGCGCCAACGGCTGTCGAACGCAGAAACAGGAGACAAGCCATGAAACGAACCTTGCCCGGACTCGCGATGTCGGCGCTCGTGCTCGGCGCCGCGCTGTTCGCGTTTTCGCCGCGCCCGCTGCCGGCGTTCCCGGTCACCGCGATCCACGCGGACCGGCTGCAGATCAACGGGCTCGCCCGGGCCGGCGCGCGCATCGTCGCGGTCGGCGAACGCGGCGTGATCCTGCTGAGCGACGATTCGGGCGCCCGCTGGCGGCCGGCGTCGGTCACGCCCGACCAGGCATCGACGCTCACGCAGGTGCGTTTCATCACGCCGACGCTCGGGATCGCGGTCGGCCACGACGGCCGGATCGTCCGCAGCGACGACGCCGGCATGCACTGGCGTGAAGTGCACATCGACCACGAGCATTCCGATCCGCTGCTGTCCGTATGGGGCGCGGCGGGCGGCCCGCTGTTCGCGGCCGGCAGCTTCGGCCAGCTGCTGCGCTCGGACGACGCGGGCCTCACGTGGCAGCCGCTGAAGACGCCGGCCGGCGACCGTCACCTCAACGCGATCGTCGGCGACGGCCACGGCAACCTGCTGGTCGCGGGCGAGAGCGGCACGCTGCTGCGCTCGACCGACAACGGCGCCACGTGGGACAAGCTGCCGTCGCCGTACGCCGGTTCGCTGTTCGGCGCGCTGATGCTCGCGAACGGCGACTGGGTCGCATACGGGATGCGCGGCAACGTGGTGCGCAGCACCGATCGCGGCGCGACCTGGACGCATGTGGACAGCCACGTGCCGGTGTCGTATTTCGGCGCGACCCAGCTCGCCGACGGCGAACTCGTGCTGGTGGGCCAGGGCGGCGCGATCGTCGCGTCGCGCGACGGCGGGCTGACCTTCGACGTGCGCAAGCTCGGCGGCGTGCAGAGCCTCGCGGCCGTGCTCGACATGGGCCACGGCGCGCTGCTGCTCGGCGGCGAGGCCGGCGTCGCGCCGCTGGCCGGCGCGCCTGCGTCGACGCCGTCGCCGTCCTGACGCCGGCCGCACGCACCGCCAGCTTCCGTTCGTTTCGCATCGTCCGTCCCGACCCGAGAATTCCATGAACGACCTGTCACGTCCTCCTGAAGCCGTTTCCGCGTCGCGTCTCGCCGCGTTCGTCGAGCGCTGCGCCGACACGATCATCCGCCGGCGCAAGCTGCTGATGCTGCTGTGCGTCGCGGTGACGCTCGCGCTCGGCTTGTCGGCCACGCGCCTGAAGCTCGATCCGGGCTTCAACAAGATGATCCCGATGCAGCACCCGTACATGCAGGTGTTCGAGCGCTATGCGGGTGCGTTCCCCGGCGCGAACACGATCCTCGTGAGCCTGCGCTGGAAGGGCGACGGCGACATCTACAACCAGACGTTCATGGACGCGCTGCGCCACGCGACCGACGACGTCTTCTTCATCCCCGGCGTGAACCGCTCGCGCGTGTTCTCGCTGTTCACGCCGAACGTCCACTACACGGAAGTGACCGAGGCCGGCTTTCGCGGCGACGTGGTCGTGCCCGGCCAGTTCTCGAGCGCGAACCCGGACGATCTCGCGAAGGTGCGCCGCAACGTCGCGCGTTCGGGGCAGATCGGCCGCCTCGTCGGCAACGACCTGAAATCGGCGCTGATCCGCGCGGAACTGCGCGAGACCGACCCGGCCACCGGCAAGCGGCTCGACTACAGCGCGGTCGCGCGCCAGCTCGAGGAAATCCGCGCGCGTTATGCGAAGCAGGGCATCGACGTGAACATCATCGGCTTCGCGAAGCTGGTGGGCGACGTCGAGAACGGCATCGCGGGCGTGATGGCGTTCTTCGCGCTCGCGTTCCTCGTGACGGCGGCGCTGCTGTTTGCCTACACGCGCTCGCTGAAGACCACCGTGCTGGCGCTCGTCGTCGCGCTGCTGCCGGTCGTGTGGCTGCTCGGCGCGCTGCCGCTGCTCGGGCTCGGCATCGACCCGATGTCGATCCTCGTGCCGTTCCTGATCTTCTCGATCGGCGTGTCGCACGCGGTGCAGATGACCAACGCGTGGAAGCAGGCGCTGGTGCGCGGCGCGTCGCCGGCCGACGCCGCGCGCGACGCGTTCCGCAAGCTGTTCGTGCCGGGCACGGTCGCGCTGCTGACCAACGCGCTTGGCTTCATGGTGATCATGCGGATCAGGATCGACATCGTGCGCGAGCTCGGCATTACCGCGTGCCTCGGCGTGCTGCTGATGATCGTGACGAACAAGGTGTTCCTGCCGATCCTGCTGTCGTACACGCGCCTCGAACGCGGCACCTTGGCGCGCGCGCAGCGCACGGCGGCGGCCGGTGGGAGCGGAAGATGGTCGCGCTTCGCGGTATTCGCGCGGCCGGCGCCCGCGCTCGGCGTGTTCGCGGTGGCGCTGGCGCTGCTCGCGTACGGCACGCTCGAGTCGCGCAAGCTGGAGATCGGCGACATCGGCACCGGCGCGCCGGAGCTGCGCGCGAACTCGCGCTACAACATCGACAACGCGGCGATCACGCACCAGTACAACATCGGCGTGGACGTGCTCTCGGTGATCGTCGAGACGACCGGCTTCGACGACGCGTGCCTGCATTACCCGGTGATGAGCGCGATCGAGCAGTTCGAGATGAACATGCGCGGCGTGGCCGGCGTGCAGTCGGTGACGAGCGTGTCGTCGCAGGGCAAGGTGTTCATCGCCGCGTTCAACGAAGGCAACCCGCGCTGGGCCGCGTTGCCGCGCTCGAGCGACGGGCTCACGCAAGGCTCCAACGCGTTCGACCCCGACAACGGGATGAACACCGCGAACTGCAAGGCGATCCAGGTCCTGATCTACACGAAGAACCACGAAGGCACGACCATCGCGCACATCGTCGACGAGATCAAGCGTTTCGCGGCCGAGAACCCGACGCCGAACGTCGCGTTCCGGCTCGCGGGCGGCAACGTCGGCGTGATGGCGGCGACCAACGAGGCGGTCGGCGACGCGGAGATCGCGATGCTGCTGTCGATCTTCGGCGCGATCGCGCTGCTCTGCGCGGTCACGTTCCGCTCGTGGCGCGCGGTGCTGTGCATCATCGTGCCGCTCACGCTTGTGTCGATCCTGTGCAATGCGGTGATGGCGCTTCTCGGCATCGGGCTGAAGGTCGCGACACTGCCGGTGATCACGCTCGGCGTGGGCGTGGGCGTCGACTACGGGATCTACCTGTACGAACGCCTGCAGCACGACCTCCGCCACGGCGCGACGCTGCCGGACGCATTCGCCGACGCGATGCGCCAGCGCGGCACGGCCGCGCTGTTCACGGCCGTCACGATGTTCATCGGCGTCGGCACGTGGGCGTTTTCCGCGCTGAAGTTCCAGGTCGACATGGGCGTGCTGCTCGCGTTCATGTTCCTCGTGAACCTGTTCGGTGCCGTGTTCCTGTTGCCCGCGCTCGCCGCGTGGCTCGGCGTCGAGCGTGCCGAGCGCCGCGTGCAGCAGGCGCATGCGCAGCCGTCGCCGGCGGCTCCGGCAACGCTGAAACCGTCGCCCGCGCTCGAACCCGGCAACCCGATGCGCTGACCGGCGCCCCCATTTCCCCCTGCGCGCGGCCGGCCGCCGCGCGTTGTCCACAAGAGGAGTCAACCCACATGTCCGCACGCCCTTACAAGATCGAAGCCCAGCCGCTCGCGCAGCGCTATGCGCGCGGCTGGCACTGCCTCGGGCTCGCCCGCGACTACAAGGACGGCAAGCCGCACACGCTGAACGCCTTCGGCCGCAAGCTCGCCGTGTTCGCCGATTCGACCGGCAAGGTCAACGTCGTCGACGCGTACTGCCCGCACATGGGCGCCGACCTGAGCCTCGGCACGGTGCAGGGCGACAACCTCGTGTGCCCGTTCCACGGCTGGGCGTGGAGCGGCGAAGGCCAGTGCGCATCGATTCCATACTGCAAGCGGATCCCGCCGAAGGCGCGCATCGGCGCATGGCCGACCTGCGAGGAAAACAACCTGCTGTTCGTCTGGAACGACCCGGAAGGCAACGCACCGCCGCCCGAAGTCGCGATTCCGCGCCTCGACGTGTGCTTCTCCGACGAATGGTCGGGCTGGGTCGTCGACAAGATGGTGATCCAGGCCAACTGTCGCGAGCTGGTCGACAACATCTCGGACGTCGCGCACTTCGCGACCGTGCACCGCGCGCCGATCGACTATTTCGCGAACCTGTTCGAGGGCCACAAGGCGACGCAGCTGATGGTCGGCCGCAGCGAGAAGCTCGGCGGCGACGCCCTGACCGCGCTGTCGACGTATTTCGGGCCGGCCGTGCACATCACGCAGATGACGGGGCAGAGCGGCGGGCAGCCGATCCACTCGGTGCTGCTGAACTGCCACGTGCCGATCGACATGAACAGCTTCGAGCTGCGCTACGGCGTGATCGTGAAGAAGGTGGCCGGGCTGTCCGACGAGCAGAACACGGAGATCGCGAACGCGTACGTGAAGGAAGCGCAGCGCGCGTTCTACGAGGACGTCGACATCTGGCACAGCAAGACGCGGATCGACAACCCGCTGCTGTGCGAGGGCGACGGGCCGCTGTACCAGATGCGCGACTGGTATTCGCAGTTCTACCTGGACGTGGCGGACGTGCGGCCGACGAGCGTCGCGCGCAAGGCGTTCGAGATGCGGATTCGCGAAGGTGATACACCGCCGGCGCTGCATCACGTGTTCGAGCCGCGGTAAGAACCGGCGGCCCGTCCGCCGGCCGGAAAGCGGGGGCGCATCGAAATGCGTCCCGTCGGCCGGCAACACCCGCCGCGCAAGGCGCACGCGGCGGGTGTGCTTGTGCGCCGCATCAAAATGACTTGACGAAACGGCCGCTACCGCGTAGTGTCCATGGCCGAAGTGTTCAAGAAGTTCGATTGCTCATCATTGGCCGCACTCCGTGCGGCGGTCGTTGGTCTCTCCCTCTTTTGAGTCTTTCTGTGCCCGTTGCGGGCGCATGTTCAATTATTCGTATTAAGGAAGTATTTGTGGATACCGGTACCGTCAAGTGGTTCAACGAAACCAAGGGCTTTGGTTTCATCTCCCCGGACAACGGCGGCGACGATCTGTTCGCCCATTTCTCTGAAATTCGCGGCACGGGCTTCAAGACCCTGGCCGAAGGCCAGAAGGTCAGCTTCGAAGTGAAGCGCGGCCCGAAGGGTCTGCAAGCGTCGAACATCACGCCGCAGTAAGCCGCATCGGCAGCGGCCGCCAAACGGTGGCCGTCGCCGGACGGATTGGCGCGCACGGCGCCGCTTCGGCGGCAGCCGGCGCGTTTCCGATGCGCACGACCGATGCATCGCGACATTCACGATGCATCGGTCGTGTCGCCTCCCTCATCGCATGCCTGTACGGCGTGCGACGCAACGCCCTCGCGAAGCGCCCGCCGCTTCGCCAGCGCATCACCGCTTCAACGCATCAACCCGAGCAGACCGCCGCCATGCCTTGCCGGCGCGGTCCCGACTTGCGCGGCGCCGTATGCGCCGCCGCCACCGACCGCCTGAACGCCGCAACGCGCCGGGCTCCGATCGCAAGACAGGCCCATGGCCCGTCTGAACGAACCGATCCCCGGCAGCCTGCCGGCCGCCGTCCCGTTGCGGGACACGGCGCCGGGCAGATCGCCGCGGCTGCGGTCAATTACCTTGTCTGGAGGAATTGGTTTGGCAAAAGAAGAACTGCTGGAACTGGACGGAATCGTCGACGAAGTGCTGCCGGACAGCAAATACCGTGTCACGCTGGAAAACGGCGTCGTGGTGGGCGCATACGCGTCCGGCCGCATGCGCAAGAACCACATCCGCATTCTCGCGGGCGACCGCGTGACGCTGGAACTGTCGGTCTATGACCTCACCAAGGGCCGCATCAACTTCCGGCACAAGGACGCGAATTCGCCGCGTCCGCAGCGCACCGGCGGGCCGCGTCGTTAAGCGGCAACGATCGGCGCGCAACCGCGTGCCGATCGAATCCCGTCCGGCCTCCACGGCCGGACGAACCGGATGAACGGCCCGTTGCTTGCCGTTTACCGGCCGCCGGCGGCGTCGTCATGCCGCAGCGGCCCACATCGCCTTCACCGGCCGCCGCGCGTGCGCCAACGCTCAGGCAGCCGCGTCCCGCAGGAAATCCTCGATGACCATCGCGAAATACGGCGGGCACTCCTGCATCGGGTAATGCCCGCTATTCGGTATCGTCGCGACCCGCGCGTTCGGGTGCCACGCGAGGAACGTCGCCTGCATCGCCGCTTCGTCGAGCCCCGGATCCTTGTCGCCGACGATCACCAGGAAGCGCGTCTCGAGCCCGCGGATATCGTCGACGAAATCCGTTCCGGTCAGCATGTCGAGATACGCGAGCCGGCAGGCCGGCGCCACGCGCTCGCGGTTCTGCCGCAGTTTCAGGTCGGCCCAGCGCGCCGACAATCCACCCGTCACGAATCGCATGAGCCGGCGAAACGCATCGTCATCGACGGCCGTGCTCGCGAAGAACGCGCGTGCGTCGTCGTTCAGGCGGTTGCCGGCGGCCGACACCGGGCACACGGCGATCGCGCTCTTGATGCGGGAGGGCGCATCGGCGGCGAGCCGTTGTGTCGCCATGCCCGTCATCGAATGGCCGATCACGTGAAAGCGCGGCCAGCCGAGACGGTCCGCGAGCGTGAGGCAGTCGGCCGAGATCTCGTCGACGGTACAGGTGCCGCTCAGGTGGATGGATTCGCCGTAGCCGCGCAGGTCGACGAACACGTACGTGAATGTCGATTCGTCGAGATACGGGAGTAGCGCCGCGTAGTTCGTATGGTCGCCGAGCCAGTCGTGCAGGACCATCACGCATTCGGGGCCGGTACCGTGCCGCAGGTAGCCGAGGCCGTCGTGGTCGGCGTTCGGCGCGGAGGAGAGGGGGTCGATACGGTTCATTTCAAGGCGTTTCCTTTTGGTGGGTGAACCAAAACGAAACGCCCTCCCGGCGGACCGGGAGGGCGTCTTGAAAGTGCATCGATCGTATCGGGCCGATCGGCGAAAGTCAACGTTCGACGCGCTATCCCGCCCGATACGTCGATGCGGCGCGCATTGGCCGTTGTCGTCCGACAGCCGCAACGCGATCGTCAGCCCGATGTCGTGACGCGGAAAACCGCGCCGGCAGGCGGCTGACCGCACGCGCGGCGACGCGGTTCGCGTGCGGCTCACGTATGGCTTTACGTGCGGGCCGGCGCGGTCGTACACTCGTCGGCAATTCGCGGCCCGCGCCGCGCGTGCGGCTTTCAATCCCTTCAGCGTCTTTCAGCGGGCCAACGGCCGTGCCAGCCGGACTTTCGTCGCGCGACGCCAGGAGGCGCCATGAGTGCAGACGCAGCCCCCGCATCCCCGTCGGTTCAGGACCGCATCCAGCACGTGTTCGTGCTGATGCTCGAGAACCGCTCCTTCGATCACCTGTTCGCGCTGTCGGGCTACCCCGACATCGTCGCCGCGTCGCCGGGCAACAGCAACGCGTATGGCGGCGCGGTCTATCCGTTCGGCGGCGGCGCGCCCGACCGGATGCCGACCGATCCGTGCCACGAATTCACCGACGTGCTCGAGCAGCTCTGCGGCGCGGGCGTGCCGTTCGTGAAAGGGCAGGCCTATCCGCCGATCCGCAATACCGGATTCGTGTCGAACTACGCGACGTCGCGTTCCGAAGGCAAGCCGCCGCAGCCGGCCGACGCGGGCAAGATCATGCAGGGCGTCGACATCGCGACGCAGGCCCCTTCGCTGCACGCACTCGCGAACGCGTTCGTGCTGTGCGACGCGTGGCACGCGTCGATGCCCGGGCCGACCTGGCCGAATCGCTTTTTCCTGCACGGTGCGTCGTCGGCCGGGCTCGACCATTCGCCGACCAAGGAAGAAATGGCCGGATGGGACGCGTTCGACGGTTTCCCGTATCCGAAGGGTTCGATCTTCGCCGCGCTCGGCGACGACAACTGGCGCATCTACCAGGACCAGACGGGCAATCCGCTCGGCCACGTGCCGCAGGTGGCGTCGCTGAAGGGCATCAGCTTCTTCGACATCGACGACCTCGCGCATTTCGAGGCCGATCTCGCGGCGGGCTATACGGCGCGCTATACGTTCATCGAGCCCGGTTACGGCGACATCGTGCACGGCACCTACCAGAACGGCAGCTCGCAGCATCCGATGGACGGCCTCGCCGGCGGCGACCAGCTCGTCGCGCGCGTGTACAACGCGATCCGCAATTCGCCGGTGTGGAACAGCAGCCTGCTCGTGATCTGCTACGACGAGCACGGCGGCTTCTACGATTCGGTCGGGCCGGGCGCTGCGCCGCCGCCGAACGATGGCGCGGCGGCGACGCTGAACGCGAGCGGCTTCGGGTTCGACGTGTACGGCGTGCGGGTGCCGGCGATCGTGATTTCGCCGTGGGTCGCGGCAGGGCGGGTCGACCATACGGTGTACGACCATGCGTCGGTCGCCGCGACGCTCGAGCGGTTGTTCGGCCTTGCGCCGCTGACCGACCGCGACCGTCTCGCGAACGACCTGCTGGCGCTCGTGACGACTACGTGCCGGACGGATTGTCCGCAAAGGATCGGAACATGAGTACGACACCGGACCCGCGCGATGCGCTGCCCGTGCGCGACGGCACGAGCCTGATCGCGTACCTGCACATCCTGAAGAAAGCGCATGCGGCGCTGGTCGGCCATGACAAGGCCCATCAGCGCTTCAGCGAGATCGTGACGCGAGGGCAGGCGCGGCAATACATCGAGGAACTGATGCCGTCGCTGCTGCAGGCGCGCGAAGCGCATCGGCGGCGCAGGCACGGCGGGAAGCATCGGTGATGCGGCGAGCGGCACCGATATCGAAGGCGCGAGCGCGCACGGCAGCGACGCGACGGTGAAGGGGGCCGTGCCTGCGATGACGATGCGGCGCCGGCCGTGCAAATCGGCGAGCAGCCGGCCCGTCGGCAGCAGTGCCGCGCAAGCGAGGTTGTCGATGCCGACAACCCGTTGCACTGCGCCGACGCAGGCGTTCGCTTACGCCGCCACCTCCCGCGCCCGCACCATCGTCAGCGCCGCATCCTCGATCATGTCCTCCTGCCCGCCGACGAGCCGCTGCCGGCCCAGTTCGACGAGGATGTCGCGTGCGGGAATCCCGTACTTCGCTTCCGCGCGCTTCGCGAACAGCAGGAACGACGAGTAGACGCCCGCATAGCCGAGCGTCAGCGCATCGCGGTCGAGGCGGATCGGCGCATCCATGATCGGCACGACGAGATCCTCGGCGACGTCCGAGATCGCGAACACGTCGACGCCTGTCTCGATCCCCATCCGGTCGCATACCGCGACGAACACTTCCATCGGCGTGTTGCCCGCGCCGGCGCCGAGGCCGGCCGCGGCCGCATCGATCCGGTTCGCACCGGCCGCCACGGCCGCGACCGAGTTCGCGACACCCATCGCGAGGTTGTGATGGCCGTGGAAACCCAGCTCCGTCTCCGGCTTCAGCGCGTCGCGCACCTGGCCGATCCGCGCGGTCACGTCGTCGGGCAGCATGTGGCCGGCCGAATCGGTGATGTAGATGCAGTTCGCGCCGTACGATTCCATCAGCTTCGCCTGCACGACGAGCTGCGCCGGCGACGACATGTGCGCCATCATCAGGAATCCGACCGTATCGAGGCCGAGCGTGCGCGCGAGGCCGATGTGCTGTTCCGATACGTCCGCTTCGGTGCAGTGCGTCGCGACGCGAATCGTGCCGACGCCGAGTTCGTGCGCCATGCGCAGATGCTCGACGGTGCCGATGCCGGGCAGCAGCAGTGCCGACACCTTTGCCTGCTTCAGCTCCGGGATCACGGCGCCCAGGTACGCCTCGTCGGTGTGCGCGGGGAAACCGTAGTTGACCGAGGCGCCGCCGAGCCCGTCGCCGTGCGTGACCTCGATCAGCGGCACGCCGGCCGCGTCGAGCCCGCGCGCGATGCTGCGCATCTGGTCGAGCGTGATCTGGTGGCGCTTCGGGTGCATCCCGTCGCGCAGCGACATGTCGTGGACGGTGATCTTCTTGCCTGCAAGTGACATCGTGTGACTCCTCGACTCAAGCGGTGGCGGCCGTCGCGGCCAGCATCTGTTCGGCGAAACGCTCGGCCGTGGCGGCCGCGGCGGCGGTCATGATGTCGAGGTTGCCCGCGTACTTCGGCAGGTAATCACCGAGCCCTTCGACCTCCATGAACACCGACACGCGATTGCCGTCGAACACCGGGCCGTTCTTCAGCGTATAGCCGGGCACGTAGCGTTGCACTTCCTTGACCATCGCATGCACGGACGCGGTGATCGCGTCGACGTCGGGCGGGCCGTCGGTCAGGCAGTGGATCGTGTCGCGCATGATCAGCGGCGGCTCGGCCGGGTTGATCACGATGATCGCCTTGCCCTTGCGGGCGCCGCCGACCTGTTCGATCGCGCCGGACGTCGTGCGCGTGAATTCGTCGATGTTCTTGCGCGTGCCGGGGCCGACCGAGCGCGACGATACCGTCGCGACGATCTCGCCGTACGCGACCGGCTGCACGCGCGACACCGCGTACACCATCGGGATCGTCGCCTGGCCGCCGCACGTGACCATGTTCACGTTCATCTGCGCGCTGTCGAGATGCGCGTCGAGGTTCACCGGCGGCACGCAGTACGGCCCGATCGCGGCGGGCGTCAGGTCGATCATCTTCACGCCGAGCGCGGTGAGCTTGTCGGAGTTGTCGCGGTGCACGTAGGCCGACGTCGCGTCGAACGCGATGCGGATGTCGTCGGCGGCGACGTGCGGCAGCAGCCCGTCAACGCCCTTGTCGGTGGTCTTCAGGCCGAATTCGCGGGCGCGCGCGAGGCCGTCGGAGGCCGGATCGACACCGACCATCCACACGGGTTCGAGCACCGGCGAGCGGCGCAGCTTGAACAACAGGTCGGTGCCGATGTTGCCGGGCCCGATCAGTGCGCATTTGATTTTCTTCATCAGGATGGTTCCTTTAGATAAAGCGGACGTCGCAACTGCCGATGCCGGAGATATGCATCGACAGTGCGTCGCCGGCCGTGACCGGAATCAGTTTCGCGAGCGAGCCGGACAGCACGATCTCGCCGGCAAGCAGCGGCACGTCGTACGCGGCGAGCGTGTTCGCGAGCCACGCGACCGCGTCGGCGGGATGGCCGAGCGCCGCGTCGCCGCGGCCTTGCGCGACGGGCTCGCCGTTCTTCTCGATCGTCATCTCGCACGCGGCGAGATCGAGCGTGCGCGGGTCGACGCGCGTTTCGCCGAGCACGTACACGCCGCACGACGCGTTGTCGGCGACAGTGTCCTCGATGCGGATCGCCCAGTCGCGGATGCGCGAGTCGACGATCTCGAAGCAGGGCGCGACGGCGGCCGTCGCGGCGATCACGTCGGTGCGGTCGATGCCGGGGCCGCGCAGGTCGCGCGCAAGGATGAACGCGATCTCGCCCTCGGCGCGAGGCGCGATCAGCGAATCGGCGGCGATCGCCTCGCCGGCCGCGTAGTGCATGCCCGACAGCAGGATGCCGAAATCGGGCTGGCGCACGTTCAGCATGTCCTGCACGGCCTGGCTCGTCACGCCGATCTTCTTGCCGACGACCGCCTCGCCGTGTTCGACGCGGCGTTCGATGAAGCGCTGCTGGATGCGGTACGCGTCGTCGAGCGACAGGCGGCGCGCCCGGCCCGACAGCGGCGCGACCGGTGCGCGTGCGTGCCATGCGGCGTACAGCTCGTCGCCGAGCGTCGTATGCAGGCGGGAAGACATGAAAGGGCCCTCGAATGGAAATGGCCGCCGTCACGGGCGGCGTCGTGCGCCGGAGCGGGGCTCCGGCGCGTGAGTCACGGGCATGCCGCGTCGGTCGGTCGATCAGTTGCCCGAACTGCGGATCGCGTCAGGCGAGAAATACGCCTCGTTGAACTGCGGGCTGTTGTCGAGCTTCGGCATCGGGCCTTCGTTCGTCAGGCGGTCGGCCATGTACGCGCCGGAGATCAGGTCGTGGAAGAACACCGCGCTCGGGTAGAACACCTTCGCGTCGTAGGCGTACAGCGACGTCGCGACGTTGGTGCGCCACAGCTGGCCGCGCGCGTCGTAGTTGTCCGCGAGCAGCGATTGCCACGAATCCTCGTCGATGTACAGCACGCGCTTCGCGTACTGGTGACGGTAGCCGCTCTTCAGCGTGGCCTGCAGCACCCACACGCGATGCAGTTCGTAGCGGATGTAGCTCGGGTTCTCGTGGCCTTTGGTCAGCAGTTCGCCGTACTTCACCGCGCTGTCCATCACCTTGTAGTTGTTGTACGGCACGTAGATCTCGCGCTTGCCGACGATCTTCCAGTCGTAGCGATCGCCGGGGCCGTTGTACAGGCGGTCGTCGTCGACCGTGCGGAAGCCGCCCGGGCCCTGCGGCTGGTCGTAGCCGTATTCGGGCGCCTGGCGCACGCGCCGCGTGCCGGGGTTGTACATCCACGTGCGCGACGAGTTGTCCGCGCCGGCCTTGTCCCAGTTCGTGAAGCCGACGATCAGCGAGCCGCGGTCGGACAGCGGCAGCTCCGTCGCGTTGCGGTAGTACGTGCGGTTGTTCAGGTCGCTCTTCACGTCGTACTTGCCGACGTTGCGCGGCGAGTAGATGTCGTAGCGCACCTTGCCCCACGCGATGTTGCCGTCGGAGTAGACGACCGCCTGGTCGTAGGTGGCCTGCTCGGTGCCGATCGACGACGAGAAGCGCTGGTTCCACAGCAATTCGGCGGCGGTCTTCGGGATCGGATAGGGCACCGTCGGCGGCGCGTTCGTGAGGCCGTTCGCGTCGGACGTCATCGTCGAGTCCGGCGCGTACGTGCGAATGTCCTTGTAGACGGAATCCGGGTAGCGGAAGTCGCGGTGGGTCGGGTAGACGACGATCTTGAACGTGGCCGGATAGCGCTTGAACATCGCCTTCTGGCCGTCGGTCAGGTGCTCGGCGTACTGCGCCATGTTCTCCGCGGTGATCGTCGCGACCGGCTTCTCGCTTGCGTACGGATCGGGGTAACGGCTGCCGCGCTTGTACTGCACGTCCGGCGGCGTGCCGAGCCACTTGCCCGACCACTCGGGCACGCCGCTGTCCTTGCTTGCGGCGCGCACGGCGCCCATCGGGGGCAACTGGCCGTCGAGCGCCTTCAGGTCGTCCGGCGTGACCTTCGGGTACGACGCCGTCGCGGCGAGTGCGCACGCGGCGATCGCCGACGCGCGCAGGAGGGGGAGACGAATTCGCTTCATGACAAATCCTCTTGCTGAGTGACGAGCGGCCGGGCCGCTCAGAAGTGATAGGTCGCCGTGGCCAGCACGTAGTCGCGATCCGCGAGCGGGCGCGTGACCGGGTTCGGCGAGCCGAGGAACTTCGCGTAGACGAGCGACAGCTGCAGGTTGCTCAGGCGCGTGAACGTCACGCCGGCCGTCACGCGGTGGTCGCCCTGGCCCGTCAGCGAGCCGAGCGCGCCGGCGAGCGACGACGTGCCCGTCAGGTCGTGCGTGTAGGTCAGCGGCACGTCGAGATCCCAGCCGTTGAACACGTTCTTGTAGCTGAGCGTCCACGCGATCTCCATTGCGAGCGCGTTGCGAGAATTCGCGAGCGTGGTCGACCCGCCTTGCTCCGAGATGCTGCCCGCGTGCACGTACGTGAGTTCGCCGATCAGCGACTGCGAATTCGCGAGGAAACTCGGCCCGATCGAGTAGATGCCGGACAGGTTGGTCTGCAGCACGTTCGCGCGCGTCGACTGCGGGCCCATCGCGGTATTGACGAGCACGGCCGCGCCCTGGCGGTACGACACTTCGCCCGCGACGTTCACGGGGCCGACCTGCGTCGAGAAGCTCGCACCGGTCAGCTTGATGTTGTTGAAGTAGGTCTGCTGGTACTGGAGCGTCGGGAAGTACGTCGTGACGACACTCGGGTTCATGTCGTTGTAGTGCAGGTGATACACGCCCAGCTCCGTGTCGCCGAACACGCGGAAGCGCGCGCCGATCCCCCACTGGTTGCGTGCGCTCGGCTTGTCGTCGGCGCCGCGCGGAATGATCATCCCGCCCGGGCCGATGATGAACTGCGCGCCCGGGCCGACCACGTCCGAATAGCTCCAGTAGGTGCCCGGCGCGGTGAGGCGGTTCTCCTTGAACGCGAACTGGTAGTACGCGAGCAGGCTGAAGTTCGGCGTGATCTGCCACTGCGTCGAGATCTGCGGCACCGGCAGCAGGATGTCCTTCACCTCGGCGCCGGCCATGTACGACTTGGTCGCGTCGGCGGGGCCCTGCGCGCCCGCGATGTTCGGGAAGAACAGGCTTTCGCCCCACGCGACCACCTGATCGCCGACCTTCACGTTCAGGCTCGTCGAGCCGATGTGGAACGTGTTGTACGCATACGCGGCGAGCAGCGTCGTGTGGCCGCCCGACCAGTAGCGCGCGTCGCTCGTGAAATTGTTGTACTGGCCCGACTGGTTCACGGTGCCCGGCGCGTCGTTGTAGTTCGGGCGGTGGTACGCCTGGTCGTAGAACGTGTCGGCCCGCACGAACACACCCCAGTCGTCGTGCTTCAGGTTCACTTCGCCGAGCAGGCTGACCTGGTTCTCGATCAGCTTGTTCTTCGCGAAGTTGCGATCGCCGTCGTCGCCGTTGATGTTCGCCGGCGTGAGGAGATTGCCGCTCGGTGCGCGGGTGCGCATGCCGAGGCCGTAACTGAGCGTGAACGTGTAGTCCAGCGTCGTGTCGGCGCCCAGCTCGATCGTGCTGCCGGCGTGCGCGTCGGGAACGGCGCACGTCAGCAGCGCGGCGGCCAGCGTCGACAGCGTGGCGGTTGCCCGCTTGCCGGTACGGCGCGAAATCCGTTGATGCATGGTGTCTCCTCTTGGGGGTATCGACGACGGTCGACTATGTGTTGTCGTGAGAGGCAGAGTAGGGAGATCGCGGTAGCAGGGAATCGTCAAAATGAACTAGATGACTTCCCTAGGACTGGCAACGATCGCGCGAGGCCGCATGCGCGGCGCGTGTCATCGCGCGTTCGCCTGTGCCGCCGACAGGAACGCGGGCCGTTCGCCGCCGCCGTCGAGCCGCAGGTTCGCGCCCGACGTGTACGACGCGTCGGGCGACGCGAGAAAGAGGCACGCGGAGGCAACGTCGTCGGGTGTCGCGAGGCGGCCGGCGGGAATCGTCGTGCGGATCGCGTCGAGCGCATCGTCGTCGCCGTAGTGGCCTTCGGTGGCCGATTCCGTCTGCACGAGGCTCGGGCTGATCGCACACACGCGCACCCGCGGCGCCCACTCGACCGCGAGCGACGTGACCGCATTGACGAGGCCCGCTTTCGCGGCGCCGTACGCGGCCGTGCCGGGCGACGGCCGCGACGCGCTGACGCTCGCGATGAACAGCATCACGCCGCCTTCGGGCTGCGGCTGCATGATCGCGTTCACGCGCTGCGCGAGCTGCAGCGGTGCGATCAGGTTCAGCCGCACGATCGATTCGGTGAAGCGCGGCGACGCATCGGCTGCAAGCGCGAACGGCGAGCCGCCCGCGTTGTTGACGAGCACGTCGAGGCCGCCGGCCTCCGCGCGGATGGTTGCGAGCATCGTGTCGACCTGCTCGATGTCGCGCAGGTCGGCCGCGACGAATGCCGCCGTGCGGCCGCCGGCCGCGGGCGGCGTGTCGGGCGCGCTGCGTCCGCAGACGAACACGCGCGCGCCCGCCGCGAGAAACCGTTCGGCGATGCGCCGCCCGATGCCCTTGGTGCCGCCCGTCACGAGCACTGTCTTGCCGCTGTAGTCGAATCCGTTCATCGTCTGCCTCCGTTTCGGTGGGCCGATGATAGGAAGAAGCGCGCGCGGCTTCGTAGTCTGAAAGGACGATGCCGGCCGGCGCCGGCGACGCAATCATCGTGGTCAGGCATCCATCGAACGACGAAGGAGACAACCCGCGATGACGATCCCCACGACGCCGCCGGCCGGCATCTTCACCGACGTGCCGGGCGGCCTGCGCCTGCACCATTACGAGGCGGGCGAGGGCCGGCCCGTGGTGTTCATCCACGGCAGCGGCCCGGGCGCCAGCGGTTTCAGCAACTTCAAGCACAACGTGCCCGCGTTCGCGGCGGCCGGCCATCGCGCGATCGTCGTCGACCTGCCGGGCTACGGGCAGTCGTCGAAGCCGTCCGACGTCGCCTATACGCTCGATTTCTTCGTCGGCGCGCTGCATGCGCAACTGGACGCGCTCGGGATCGGGCCGGCCGTGCTGCTCGGCAACTCGCTCGGCGGCGCGATCGCGCTCAAGTACGCGCTCGATTACCCGGACGAAGTCGACGGGCTGATCATGATGGCGCCGGGCGGCGTCGAGGATCGCGACACCTATTTCCGGATGGAGGGCATCCAGCGGATGGTGAAGCTGTTCACCAATCGCCAGATGAATGACGACACGATGCGCGAGCTGCTCACGCTGCTCGTGCACGATCCGGCGATCGTCACCGACGCGCTCGTGGCCGAGCGGATGAAGGTGTGCGTCGAGCAGCCGACCGAAGTGCTGTCGACGATGAGCGTGCCGAACCTGACCGGTGCGCTCGGCGACCTGCGCTGCCCGGTGCTGGGTTTCTGGGGAACGGACGACCGTTTCAATCCGGTCGGCGGCGCGCTGAAGTTCCTCGAACACTGCCGCGACGCGCGTTTTGTGCTGATGAACCGGTGCGGCCACTGGGTGATGGTGGAACACGCCGACTATTTCAATCGGGAATGCCTCGATTTTCTTGCGGCGCGGAATACGCGATAACGCCGGATGCCCGCGAGGGCCTGCCCCGATGCGGGCGGGCCGTCTGAACACATACATGGAGACGACATGAAGCTCATCGAAGACCTGTTCGACCTGCGCGGCAAGGTGGCCGCGATCACCGGCGGCGCGCGCGGCATCGGCGCGGAGACCGCGCGCACGCTGGCCGCGGCCGGGGCGAGCGTCGCGATTCTCGACGTGCTGTCGCAACCGGCGGAAGCACTCGTCGAGGAGATTCGCGCGCAGGGCGGCCAGGCCGCGTTCTGGGCGCTCGACGTGACGCAGGAGGCCGACGTGGCGCGCGTGTTCGGCGAGATCGTCGCGCGCTTCGGGCGCCTCGACGTGCTCGTCAACAACGCGGGCATCGAAGGCCACAACGTGCCGACGCACGAACTCACGCTCGCGCAGTGGCAGCGCGTGCAGGACGTGAACGTGAACGGCGTGTTCCTGTGCACGCGTGCCGCGATTCCACATATCGACGCGGCCGGCGGCGGGTCGATCGTGAACCTGTCGTCGATGTACGGGATCGTCGGTGGCCCCGACGTGCCCGCGTATCACGCGTCGAAGGCCGCGGTGCGGATGATGGCGAAGGTCGACGCGATGCTGTACGCGGCGAAGAACATCCGCGCGAACTCGGTACACCCCGGCTATATCCGCACGCGGATGCTCGAGGACGCGTTCCGCCAGATGGGGCAGGACCCGGACAACGTGTTCGGCTACCTGCAGACGCACGTGCCGATGGCGAAGATCGGCAGCCCGCGCGACATCGCGGCCGGCATCCTGTATCTCGTGTCGCCGGCCGGGCGTTACGTGACGGGCGCGGAGCTCGTGATCGACGGCGGTTATACCGCGCGCTGACGCGGCTATCGCACCACAAGGGAGACGCGCAGTTGAAAGTGCTCGTGGCAGTGAAACGCGTGGTCGACGCGAACGTGAAGGTCGGCGTGAAATCCGACCGGACGGGCGTCGACATCGCGAACGTGAAGATGTCGATGAACCCGTTCGACGAGATCGCCGTGGAAGAGGCCGTGCGGTTGAAGGAGGCCGGTGTCGTGACCGAAGTGGTCGCGGTGTCGGTCGGCGTCGCGCAGGTGCAGGAAACGCTGCGCACGGCGCTCGCGATCGGCGCGGATCGCGCGATCCTCGTCGAGTCGAACGACAGCGTTGAACCGCTGGGCGTCGCGAAGGTGTTGAAGGCGCTGGTCGACAAGGAGCAGCCGTCGCTCGTGATTCTCGGCAAGCAGGCGATCGACGACGATTCGAACCAGACCGGGCAGATGCTGGCCGCGCTGGCCGGTTTGCCGCAGGCGACGTTTGCATCGAAGGTGGTGGTGGCCGACGGGCGTGCGACGGTTGCACGCGAAGTCGACGGCGGCGCGGAAACGCTGTCGCTTCGACTGCCGGCCGTGGTGACCACCGACCTGCGTTTGAACGAGCCGCGCTACGTGACCTTGCCGAACATCATGAAGGCGAAGAAGAAGCCGCTCGAGATCGTGCAGCCCGGCGACCTTGGCGTGGATGTGACGCCGCGTTTGAAAGTGCTCAACGTGAACGAGCCGCCGAAGCGCGCAGCCGGCATGAAGGTGCCGGACGTGCAGACGCTGGTCGCGAAGCTGAAGACCGAAGCCAGGGTGCTGTAACAGGGAACGCAACGAAATGACGATTCTGGTAATTGCGGAACACGACAACGCATCGATCAAGGCCGCGACACTCAATGCGGTGGCGGCTGCGCAGGCGCTCGGCGCGGCAGGTGGCGGTGACGTGCATGTTCTGGTCGCGGGCCACGACGCGCAAGGCGCGGCCGATGCGGCAGCGAAGATCGCAGGTGTGTCGAAGGTGCTGCTGGCCGATGCGCAGCAACTGGCCGACGGCCTCGCGGAAAACGTCGAGGCGACCGTGCTGAACATCGCGAAGGACTATTCGCACATCCTCGCGCCGGCGACTGCATACGGCAAGAACATCGCGCCGCGTATCGCCGCGAAGCTGGACGTCGCGCAGGTCTCCGAGATCACGGCGGTCGTGTCGGCCGATACCTTCGAGCGCCCGATCTACGCGGGCAACGCGATCGCGACGGTGCAGTCGGGCGATCCGGTCAAGGTCATCACGGTGCGCGCGACGGGTTTCGATCCGGTTGCAGCGGAAGGCGGCAGCGCGGTGGTCGAGAAGATCGAGGCGGCGGCAGACGCCGGCAAGTCGCAGTTCGTGAGCCGTGAAGTGACGAAGCTGGACCGTCCGGAGCTGACGAGCGCGAAGATCATCGTGTCGGGCGGCCGTGGTCTGGGCAGCGGCGAGAACTACACGAAGGTGCTGGAGCCGCTGGCGGACAAGTTGTCGGCCGCACTGGGCGCCTCGCGCGCGGCAGTCGACGCCGGCTACGTGCCGAACGACTACCAGGTCGGCCAGACCGGCAAGATCGTCGCACCGCAGTTGTACATCGCGGTGGGCATCTCGGGTGCGATCCAGCATCTGGCCGGGATGAAGGATTCGAAGGTGATCGTCGCGATCAACAAGGACCCGGAAGCGCCGATCTTCAGCGTGGCCGACTACGGCGTGGTCGGCGACCTGTTCGCGCTCGTGCCGGAAGCGGTCGCGGCGCTCTGACGATGCCGCTGTTCGAATTCAACGGGATGCGGCCGCGCGTCGATCCGTCCGCGTACGTCGACCCGAGCGCGGTCGTGATCGGCGACGTGACGATCGGCGCGCGCTGCTACATCGGCCCGCATGCGAGCCTGCGCGGCGACTTCGGCGCGATCGTCGTCGAGGACGGCAGCAACGTGCAGGATGGCTGCGTGCTGCACGTCGGGATCGGCGAGACGTGCCGGCTCGGCGTCAACAGCCACATCGGTCACGGCGCGATCGTGCATGGCGCGACGCTCGAACCCGACACGATGATCGGAATGAATGCGGTCGTGATGGACGGCGCGACCATCGGCGCCACGACGATCGTTGCCGCGTGCGCATTCGTGAAGGCCGGCTACGACGTGCCGCGCGGCGTGCTGCTCGCGGGCATGCCGGGGCGGGTCGTGCGTCGGCTGAGCGACGCGGAGATCGACGCGAAGGCGAACGGCACGCGGATTTATCAGCAGCTGGCAGCGGATTGCCTGAGGACGATCAGACGGATCGACGCGTGAGCGAAAGGCATCCGGGGGCAGGATGCGACGGATTGCCGGGCAGGTTGCCGTTGCCGTAAGATCGGCACTGGCTTTCCACCGGCATTCGCGTCACATGAAAAAGAACGTCCGTTTGCGGCTCACGGTCATCGCGTCGGCTTTTGCCGTCTACAGCGTTTATATGCACATCCAGCAGCTCATCAGCGGCTGCGTGTGGGTCAGGGGCCATCAGCGCTGCAGCTTCGAAAACAGCGCGAATTTCGAAGGCTGGATGGATCTCGACCTGATGATCGCCTGTTGCTGGGTCGCCGCGGCGGTGGTGGGCTGGATTTCCGTCGTGCAGGCCACGAAGAAGCCGGGTTGAAGGCGGGCAGTTCCATCGCGCGAATCCGGTTTCTGTCAATCCGTGACAACGATCATCGGCTCCGCGCCGTCCGCGATCGACACGCATCTGCGGCTGCTCGAGGAGGCGACCGGCGTATCGTTGCTCGAGCGCGCGCCGCGCGGGCTGCGGCCGGCCGGCGTTGTGCTTTTCCCCTCCGCGCCGGGATAATGATCCGGCATCGCGCACGCTGCGCGAGGGGAGGCTCCCATGCAATTTCCGACGGGATCGGTGGTCGCGCTCAGTTCGGCCGCCGCGACGATGTTTTCGATGGGCATGCTGTTTCTCGGCTACTGGGGATTGCACGAGCCGTTGCCCTGGCGGTTCGGCGATTACGTCGTGATCGTGCTCGCGCTCGCGGGTTTCGCGTGCCTCGCCAGCGTGCCTTTTCTCGCGACTTCGCCCATGAAGACCGCTGGAGACGAATCGCGGATGCTCGTCGCGCGGCGCGTGTTTCTGTGCGGCGCAAGTGCCGTGTGGTGTGCGATCGTCGCGTCGCTGGTCGTGTGACGTGCGGGCGTGACGTCTGGATCTGAGCGGCCGTCCGCGAGCCGGTCGACGCGCCATGCGCGCCACCGGAATTCGAGGGTTTCTCCCGTCGTATCGGTCATCCGTTCCCGCTTTGATTTCCCCGATGCCGTGCACTAGATTCGAAGCGTTCATGTGTTACAGCGCGCGAGGTGAAGCCATGACGCCGTGGGAGATTCAGGGCACCGAAATGATGAGCTGCAATTGCTCATACGGATGCCCTTGCCAGTTCAATGCACCGCCGACGCACGGCGGATGCGAAGCAATGGGTGCGATTTCGATCGACAGCGGCCACCATGGCGACGTGGTGCTCGACGGCGTCAGGATCGCGGTCGTGTTTCAGTGGCCGGGGGCGGTCCACGAAGGCCGGGGCAAGTGCCAGCCGATCGTCGACGAGCGCGCGAGTCCGGCGCAACGCGAAGCGGTGCTGAAGATCATGACCGGTCAGGATACCGATCCGTTTGCGACGATGTTCGCGGTATTCGCGTCGACGCTCGAGCACGCGTTCGATCCGATCTTCACGAAGATCGATTTCGACGTCGATGTCGATGCGCGGCACGGCCGGATTCATGTCGACGGCGTGTTCGACGTCGCGGGCGATCCGATCCGCAACCCGGTGACGGGCGCCGAGCATCGCGCGCGGATCGACCTGCCGAACGGTTTCGAGTACGAACTCGCCGAGATCGGTTCGGGCACCGGGCGCTCGCAAGGCAACATCGTGCTGAACCTCGACGGAACCTATGCGCAGTTCGCGCGGCTGCACCTGAACAACCACGGGCTGATCCGGCATCGCGCGGCGGCATGACCCCGTTCGACACCTGGCTCGGGCGCGAGCGCGTCGTCACGCTGCTCGGCATGGCCGCGCTCGTCGGCGTGTGCTGGTTCTACCTGTGGACCGGCGCGGGCACCGGCATGTCGGCGCTGCAGATGACGGCGATCGCGCTCTTTCCGCATCGGCTGACGGGCGACATGGGCAGCATGGATCCGTCGCTGCCAACCGTGATCGTGATGTGGTGGGTGATGATGATCGCGATGATGACGCCCAGCGCGGCGCCGCTCGTGATGCTCTACCGGCGTGTGCTAACGCATCGCGGCGCGGACGGTGCGGCGGCTGCGTTGACGTCGCTGTCGCTGCTGGCCGGCTATCTGGCCGCGTGGTTCGCGTTCTCGGTCGGCGCGGCGTTGCTCCAGGCACTGCTGCAGCCGGCCGGGCTGATCTCCGCGATGATGCTGTGGTCGAAGAGTGCGGTGCTTTCCGCGGCCGTGCTCGCGCTGGCCGGGCTCTATCAATTCTCGCCGCTGAAACGTGCATGCCTTCGGCAATGCCGCGCGCCGGCGGCCTTTCTGGTTGCGCACTGGCGTCCGGGCATCGCCGGCAGTTTCCTGCTCGGTGCGCGACACGGGATGTATTGCGTCGGGTGCTGCGGGTTGCTGATGGCGCTGCTGTTCGTCGGCGGCGTGATGAACGTCGTGTGGATCGCCGCGCTGTCGGTGTTCGTGTTCGCGGAAAAAGTCCTGCCCGGCGGCGAGCGCGCCGGGCGCGTGCTGGGCGTCGTGCTGATCGCATGGGCCGGTGCGACGTTGTTCGTTTGAGCCGGGTATCCGCGTCGCGGCTTCGATGAACAACGGGAATGTCTTCGGGGCTGCGGGGGACGATCGATGAAGACCTGCTTTCACGCTTTCGCCGCCTGGTGCGCGGCGGCAGTCGTCGCGATGCCGGCGTTCGCGGGCAGCGACATGCCTGCGATGAGCATGGGTAGTTCGAAGATGTCGGCGCCGGATGCGGCGCTGACCGATGCCGAGGTCAAGGAGATCGATGCCGGGCGCGGGTTGGTCATGTTGAAGCATGGCGCGCTCGACAACGTCGGGATGCCGCCGATGACGATGGCGTTCAAGGTCGAGGATGCTGCGATGCTGACGTCGCTTCATGTCGACGACAAGGTCAGGGTGCGCGTCGAAAGCGTGAACGGCACGCTTACGATTGTGAAGATCGTGAAGCGTCCGTGACGACGCGTGGCATGTGCAATGTGCCGGGACCGGCGGTGTGCGGTCCCGGCCGTTTTTTTGGGGGAGTCGTGCTACGTAACGCCGGATCGGTGTTACGTCGGTGCTGCCGGAACGCACGGCCGGATTGAACGCTGCGGATGGAGGCGCGGGCGATGTGCTGCGCGGGAGTATGGCGTCGGCAGGGGCGCTGCGGTGCGGCGGCGGGATCGTTACCGGAACCGACGGGCATGGCACGGTAGATGCTTGCAGGAAGGATCGCGCTGAATTGCAGACGGGGGCTTCCATGCAAAATCATTTCATCAAGGCGAACGTTGCGCTCGCCGCGATTGCCGCGGCGTGTGCGCTGGCGGCGTGCGGCGGCAGCGATGTCACGGCGCCGAAGCCGGGTGGCAACAACATCGGAACGAGTACGAGCGGGACGGGTGGGACGAGCGGGACGAGTGGGACTAGTGGGACTAGTGGCACGAGTGGCACGAGTGGCACAAGCGGCACAAGCGGCACAAGCGGCACAAGCGGCACAAGCGGCACGAGTGGCACGAGTGGCACGAGTGGAACGAGTGGAACGAGTGGAACCAGCGGCACGAGCGGAACCAGCGGAACAAGTGGAACCAGCGGAACAAGTGGAACCAGCGGCACGAGTGGGACCAGCGGCACGAGCGGAACCAGCGGCTCGAGCGGAACGAGCGGAACGAGCGGAACGAGCGGAACCAGCGGAACCAGCGGAACCAGCGGAACCAGCGGAACCAGCGGAACCAGCGGCACGAGCGGCACGAGCGGAACCGGCGGCACAAGCGGCACGAGCGGAACCCCCGGCACGAACGGCATCGTCAGTTCCGTCGGGGCGGTCGTCATGGCCGCCGGCGCCACGATCAGTGAAGTGAATCCGCCGGGAGTGGGCAACGGCGTGACCACCGGCCTCGGCAACACGGTCACGGGTGTGGGCACGATCATCCGCGACACGTCGAACGCCGTGAGCAACGGCATCGGCCAGACCGGTTTCACGGCGAACCCCGTCGGCACGACGGTCGCCGGGCTCGGCTCCATCGTCGGCTCGGTCGGCAATCCGGTCGCCGGCCTCGGCGACACGGTGAAGGCGCTCGGCACCGGCCCGCTGTCGCCATTGGCGCCGCTCACGACCCCGGTCGGCGGCCTGCTCGACACCGTGTCCGGCGGCATCAAGACGGGCGGCACCATGCTCGGCTCGGCCCTGTCGTCGGCCCCGGTCCAGCAGACGACGCAGGCGATCAGCACCGCGATCACGCCGCTCGTCACGACCGTCGGCCAGGTCACGCAGCAGGTCGGCACGGCGACCGGCCTCGGACAGCCGGTCGCGGGCCTGCTCGGACAGATCGGCGGCGCGATCACGTCGGCGGGATGGAAGGTGACGTCCACGTCGCCCCAGCCGCTGGTCGGCGGCGTCGGCGGGCTCGTTCGCGCGGTCGGCAACACCGTGACCAATGTGGGCGGCCTCGTGAACCCGAGCGGCGCGAACGGCGCGGTGCCGGTGGCGGGCCTGGTGACGAGCGTGGTCGGCGGCATGCCGGCGACGGTTCACAACGGTTCCGCGACCGGCGCGGATGGCGGCTCGCCGCTGGGGGCGCTCGCCAATCCGCTCGCGCCCATTACGGGGCTGGTGGGCGGCCTGCTTGGCGGCGTGGCCGGCAAGTAGCCGAGCGGTCCGGATCGTCACGGCGGTAACCGGCCAGATGAAGTCTGGCCTCCGGTTACCGCCGGCGGGTTTCCTGATGGTCTCCCGCGGAAAACGGATCGGGCGGGGCCGCTCGATGCGTCAATCGCGAACGATGTCGCGCGGCGACGGCGGCCGCGCCAATCCGCGTGCGGGCAGCGGCGTCGACATCACGATCGACGTGCGTGTTTCGCCGTACAGGTTGATGCGTTCGATCAGTTGTTCGAGATGGGTCATGCTGATCGCGACGAGTCGCATCACATACGAGTCCGCGCCCGTCACGTGATGGCATTCGACGACTTCGGGAATCGTCTCCAGCAACCGGAGGAATTTCGCTTTCGCCGGTTGCGGCACCGTGATGCCGATCAGCGCGCTGACCGGATAGCCGGCGGCGGCAGGATTGATCCGCGCGGTGTAGCCCTCGACGACGCCGGCCGCTTCAAGGCGCTTCACGCGCTCCGTCACAGCCGGCACCGACAGATGCACCTGGCGCGCCAGCTCCGTGTAGCTGATGCGGCCGTTGGCCTGCAACAGCGCCAGTACCTTCCAGTCCAGATCGTCCATCGCGGTGGAATTTTTTAAGGTGGAGCCGCCATTTTTCCTTAAAAACCGCATTCAGCGATGACCGGACTTTCCCTACGATGCCTGTTCAACGCGTCACATGTCGCAAGGAGCAGGCGATGCTGTTCATCAAGTCCGTCGTAATGGGTCTGTCGATCGCGGTGCCGGTCGGCCCGATCGGCATGCTGTGCATCCAGCGCAGCCTGAGCCGCGGTTTTCAGGCGGGATTCGCGACGGGCGTCGGCGCCGCGTGCGCCGATGCGATCTATGGCCTGCTCGGTGCGCTCGGCATCGCGGGTATCGTCACGGCGTTCCCGATGCTGACCGTCGGGTTGAAAATCGCCGGTGGCGCATTTCTCGTGTGGCTGGCGTGGACCATCGCGCGCCAGGCGCCGGCCGCGCCGACGGCGCAACGCGACCTGCCGCGCACGACCGTCCTGCGCGACTTCCTGACGACGTTCGGCCTGACGCTGTCGAACCCGATGACGATCCTGTCGTTCGTCGGGATCTTCGCGGCGCTCGGCCCGCTGACGGGAGCGCGGGAAGGCGCGATGTGGCCGGCCGTGGCGCTGATGGTCGCCGGTGTGTTCATCGGCTCCGCGACGTGGTGGCTGTGCCTGAGCGGTACGACCGCCGCGCTGCGCACGCGGATGTCGTTCGCGTTCATGCACGGGCTGTCGCGCGTGTCGGCCGCGGTCGTCGCGGTGTTCGGCGTGATTCAGGTGGTCGCGGGCGTGCGCGCCGTCATTTAGGCCGATGCGTCGCGCGCATCGCGCTGCGACCGGATCGCGTCGAGAGTCGTCCGGATATGCGCGAGCAACTCGACTAACACCGCCTTCCTGAAAAACTGGTTCATCCGCGTGCTGACGACGAGATCGGCCGGCAACGCGTCGATCGCACGCTGAACCGACAGCAGATCGTCGGCGAGCCGTGCCAGTGCGGCGCGATCGAGCGTGCTCACGGCAACCGCGATCTCGTCCGGCCAGAAACCGAATGCGTCGATGCCGCAGCATTCGGCAACACAGTCCGTCTCCAGTGCATCGATCAGCGACATGACCCCGGCCAGACAGGGATCGATCGCGACCGCCTGCGCCTGCCCGCCCGACAGATCGCCGAATTCGATCCAGCGATCCGGGCCGATGCCGATGTCGTCCTTGTGGGGTTTGCCGTTCATCGTCCGACGCTCGACGGATTCAATTCAATGCAGGCAAATGCGCATGCACGAAGCGCGCGATTTCCTGGCTCAGTTCCATGTCTTCGGGGGCGCCCATGAACCCGCCATGCGGCATGCCTTCGAACAGGTGAAGCTCGGTCGGCACCTGCGCGCGCCGCAATGCGCGGTGCAGGCGGACCGCGTTCGACAGGAACAGGTCGCGTGTGCCGCTCTGGATGAAGGTCGGCGGGAAACCGGCAGCGAAATCGCCGAACAGCGGCGACAGATACGGATGCGCGAGATCGGCGCCGTTCGCGTAGAGCAGGTTGTTCGGCATCAGCGACGTCGGCAACACCACGTCGACGAGGCGGTTGGTTTCGAAGCTGTCGCCGGATTCGGTCAGGTCGACTTCCGGCGACAGCAGCACCAGCGCGGCCGGCAGCGGCAACCCTTCGTCGCGGGCGCGCAGCACCATCGCGGCGGCGAGGTTGCCGCCCGCCGTGCGCCCGCCGATGACGATGTTTTCCGGTGCGTAGCGCTCCAGCACGTACGCATACGCGGCGATGCAATCGTCGAGTGCGGCCGGATACGGATGTTCTGGCGGCAGACGATAGTCGACGCCGTAGCATCGAATGCCGAGCCGGTCGGCTTGCATCTGCGCACCGGCGCGGCATGCGGCGCCGCCGCCGAGAACCAGCGCACCGCCATGCAGGTCGATGTACGCGCATTCGCCGGAAGCCACTGCCTCGGGCGTGGCGACGTGCACGTCCGCGGCGCCGGCCCGGATCGTCTCCACGCTTGAACGCAGATGACCGCCGAGCTGCTCGATGGCCGCCGCGTAGTGCGCGTCGGCGGCCGCCTTCACGCGCATCCATGCGTCGAAATCGTCCGGGGCAGGCATCACGTGCAGCGCGTTCAGCGGCACGCCGTCGCTGCCGACCAGCCGTTGCAACGCGGCTCGCGCCTCTTCGCTGATCGAGGCCGGGAAGGGGACGACACGGCTCGGCAGGACCACGCCGTCGGGTTGGTCTTTCATCGATTCGGCTCCGTTGGGCGAGTCATGCGGCGCAAGGCCAGTGGCGCAGCATCACGTCAAGCGCATCGAGACTGCGCAACCACGACGCGTCGGAAGCCGGTGCGCTGTGCGAGAACCCGCCGGCGCTTTCGAGTGTGACGTAGCCCATGAAAAAGCCGCCGAGCAGGCGGATCGCATGCGGCTGCTCGGCTTCCGGCATGTCATAGCTGCGCAGCACGGCCGAGGTCATCCTGACCAGCCGGCCGCCGGCGCTTTCAGTGGCGCGCTCGACGCTCAGCGGGTGGCGCGCGGCTGCAAAACGGCCGGGGTGCTCGCGCGCGTAGTCGCGATAGACGTTGGCGAGCGCTGTCAGCGCGTCCTTGCCGGTACGGCCGGCCAGTGCTTCGGTTGCGCGATCGGCGAGTTCCCTCAGCGCGAAGAGTGCGATCCGGCTCTTGAGATCGTCGAAACTCGGGACATGGGAGTACAGGCTGGCGAGCTTGACGTCGAAGTGACGCGCGAGCGCTGCGCCGGTCAGGTGCTCGAAGCCGGTCTCATCGGCGAGCTGTGCGCCGGCTTCGACGAGTTTGTCCAGGGTGATGCCGGCGCGTGCCATGACAGATGCTATTCGAGTTAGTCAAAAGGCTAATTGTATTAGGTTCGGTGGGGATGTCAATTTTCCGGGGTGCCGGTTCTGCCCATGCGTCATTGGGGTGACGTGTTCCGGAGCGTCGAAGCGCTATGGCTTCATGTGATCGGGGATGGCCGCTTTGGTCGGGTGCCGTGCGGCAGGAAGCGGAGACAAACATGCGTCGAGCATGTAAGCCATATCCACCCGGCTGTCGCGGCGATCGGGATCTGCGTCGTCTGCGCATCACCCGTTCCGACGGGCGGCCCGTTGATGCCCGCACGATGCCCGTACCTGCCGTACAAGGGCCGTAGAGGGCGGAATTACCCAGCCACGCTTGCTGACGTTGCATCGCGTAGCGACTTGGGCGTCCGCCCCGTTCGGGACGATTACCCCAGCTCGAACGACGTCACCCCGAACACGCGTTCGATTGCAATCGGCGGCGCGTCTTGCGTGTACATCCTCGCGGTTTCGAAGACGCTCGTCATGCCGTGCCGTTCCGCCAGCGCGACGGCTGCGGGGTTCGTTTCCGGCACGTCGAGCACGATGACCTCGCCGGGCATGCGCGCGGCCAGCGCGCGAAACAGCCCGGTGGCAACGCCTGCGTCGTCGGCGAACAGCGGGCCGACCTTGCAGCCCGCCTTGCAGCGTCGCACGACACCGTATCCGGCGATCCGGCCGGCGTCGACGGCCACGAGCGCCACGGCATCCGGCTGCGCGATCCACGCGGAGACGAAACGCGCGCGTGCCGCTGGAAAGCACTGGCGGTCGTAGGCGAGCAACTGCTCGAACGGCACGTCGGCCGCGGCGGTCACCTGCGCGCACCCGATGCCGTCCACGCGCCCCTGATAGCGGATGTTGCGGTACGCGAGCGCGAATCCGGACTTCCGGTAGTTCGCCTGCTGGGCCACGACACCATCGAGCCCGATGTTGTGATCGGCGAGGTAACGCATGCCGTGCTGCCAGATTCGGATGCCGAAGCCCTTGCCGCGAAACCCGGGTTTCACGATGTAGAGGCCGATGAAACCAAAGCGATCGTCGTAGGCGACGGCGGCAAGGCACGCGACCGGCTCGCCACGCCACACGCCGACGAAGAACCCGGCCGGGTCCGCTTCCCGGAAACAGGAAGGATCATGCAGGCCGGGGTTCCAGCCTTCCGCCGCAGCCCATTCGATCGACATGGCTACCTCGTCGGCCGACATGGTGCGCACGATGAAGTCTTCGTGTTGATCCATGATTCACCCCGGTCGCTGCGCTCGGGAATGCGCGTTGCGTTACGTGAAATGTATCGAGGAAGCGTGAGCCGGCAGCCCCGTGGCTGCCGGCCGGATCATCATAGTCCGAAGAATGGAACGAGTGTGTGATGACGGATGCCTAGCCGAAGCGGCCACGACGGGTTGTATCCCCCACGTTCGGGAAAATCTCCGTCGGCGAAAAATTCATGGATGGAAGGTTTCGCCACGCATCAGCATGTCGATGAACTCCGCGATTTTGCGCGCCCTTGTTTCGGGCTTTTTGGCATTCTGTATGCGATACAGGATCGCATAGCGGTTACGGCTGTTCAGGGTTGCGAAGAATTTTTTGGCTCCGGGATTGGCGTCCAGAGCCGCCTGCAGGTCGTCCGGCACGGTCGAGTTGCTGGCCGACGTATAAGCAGCGTTCCAGCGGCCGTCCTTCCTGGCCTTCTCGATTTCGCACATGCCGGGCGGGCGCATTCTGCCTGCGGCGATCAGTGCTTCGGCCCGGTCCTTGTTGAGTTGCGACCACAGGCTTTTGGCGGTGCGTGGGGTGAAGCGTTGTAACCAGTATTGGTCGTTCCCGGCCCGCTTTTGACCATCGATCCAGCCATGGCAGAGGGCGCTTTCCAGCGCCTGTTCGTAGGTGACGGTTCGCTGCCCGGTGCCTTTTTTCGCGAGACGCAGCCATGCGCCGGTTGACATGCTGCCGTTTTCCCCTAACCAGCTTTCCCATTCGATCTGACTGGAAAACGTGAGCGTGCATTCGGTCATGTCGATGTCCTGAATGGTGAGTACATCTACGGGGAAGGCGTCCGCAGTCTAACAGTGTTGATACGGACATTGACGCCCGTGGCGTGACCGAAAGACCGGCAGATCCGCAGTCATCAGCCCGTCGACGGGTTTGGGTCGGAATACCGTTTCCCATACCCGGTGACGGAAGCATCGAACTCTGCTTCCCGACGGGAGACCTTGCCGCCCACCGCGCCAAGGCCTCCTCATTCACCTGTCAGAACGTGTAACTCACCTTCCCGAACGCCGTCCGGCCAAGCGTGTTGTATCCATACGCGGTCATGTACTGCCGGTCGAACAGGTTCGACACCGTCGCCGACACCGTCAGGTGCGAATTGATCCGGTACGACGCGCGCAGGCCCACCGTCAGGTACGACGGCAGATAGGTCGAGTTGGCCGGATCGTCGAACGTCGTGCCGCCGTAAAGCAGCGACGCCCCCGTGCTCAACGCATGCAGGTGGAGTTCATCCCACGTGTGATCGATGTTGATGCTGACCGTCTGGCGCGGACGGCGGCTGAGCCAGGAGTCGTTGGTCTCGTCCTGCGGATTCAGGATCCCGACCGCGACGCTCACCGGCGTCGAGCGGCCGATCGTCCCCTTGTACGACAGGTCGATCCCGCGAATATGCGCGCGACCGATGTTCATCGGCGAGAACGTCGCCGGGTTGTACGCGATCAGGTTGGTGACCCGCGTGTCGTAGATCGCGGCCGTGAACGTACCGTACGACGTGTTCGCATCGACCGCGGCCTCGACCGACGTGTTGCGTTCCGGGCTGAGATCCGGATTGCCGTAGCCGGGGTAGTAGAGGTCGTTGAACGTCGGCAGCTTGAACGCATTGCCGTACGACACGCGCGCCGTATACACCGGCGTGATCGCCCACGACAGCGCCGCGTTACCCGTATTCACCGACTGCCCGGCGATGATTTCATGTCGCCCGGCGAGGAACATCGTCACGCTGCCGAGCGTCGCCGACTGATGCAGCGAGAACGCGGAATCGTTGCGCGTCGGTATGCCGCCCGGCATATCGACCGGCAGGAACGCCTGCTCGCGCGTGAAGTCGTACGCGAGCTTGGTCTCGCCCGACAGCGGCAGCCCGAACAGGTGGAACCCGCGTTCCTGATGCGTCAACGACGTCGACGTGCTGATGCGCTGCGAATTGATCTGGTCGGTCGGGATGGCCGGATCGCTCGCGTAGAGGAACTGGCGATCGTTCGCATAACCGAACGACTGGTCGAACTGCGTGTCGGGTGTGATGTCGAGATGGAACGCGATACCGGTCGTCAGCTGATGATCGAGCTGGCGGTTCGCATAACCGCTGTTGTCGTAGGACAGATCGGACCGGTGATACAGCGCGAACGTCGAGATCGACCAGTTGTCGCGCGCGTAGCCGAGGCGCGCATCGAGATCCTGCGCGTGGTACGGGTTGCGGCCGGCCTCATGGTACGGCAGCACGGGCCGCGTCGAGTCGATGCCGGCCGTGTTGTACGAGCGCAGGCCGAGCGAGTAGGTGAGCCCGCCGAGCGCGGCGAGCGGCCCGGTCGACGGCACCGTGCCCGACGTGCGGAGCTGCGTGTCGAACGTCTTGTTCGACCCGCCGCCGAACGACACGGTCGTCTGGTTCGGCTGGTTGGCGGCGCGGCGCGTGAAGAGCTGCACGACGCCGCCCATCGCATTGGCGCCGAACGACGCGGCAGCCGGCCCCGAAATCACTTCCACACGTTCGAACGCTTCGGTCGGCAAGTCGGCCCACGGCGCGATGCCGGTGGTCGGCGAGCCGATCCGGATGCCGTCGATGAACACGGCGACCTGGTTGGCCGACGAGCCGCGGATGCTGACCGACGCGGACGAACCGGGGCCGCCGTTCTGCGAGACGGTCACGCCGGGCAGCGTCGCAAGCGCCTGCGTGATGCTCGGGTCGCTCGGCGACAGCCGGTCGAGATCGGTGCGCGTGAGCACCTGGGTCGTCGCATAACGCTGGTCGAACGACTCGGGCAGGCGCCGCGTGTCGGTCACGTTGATCGTCGGCAGGTCGGTGCCTTCGGCGGCCGGGGCCGGTTGCGAAACCGCGGTGTCGCCGGCGGCGTGGGCGAGGGGCGAGAGGAGCGCGGTCGCGGCGGACGTGGCAAGGAGGTGTCGAATCTTCATGAGGCTGTCGTTGTCGTCGGGCTGCGCTGGCGTCAATCGGGAACGGGCGGGCAGCACCGGTCTTGTTATCGGTGATCGGGTTATCGCGCGACCGGGCCGGGCAGGCCGGTTTCACGGGCGTCGGCGCGGCGCACGCCGGCGGACGCAGTCGATGGGGGACGGCACGCGCGTGCGGGCGGGCCGTGCAGGCCGGCGGCGTGCCGGCGCGGCGCTTCCGGTGCGGAAGCGGATGCGGTAACGATGGACATCGGGCGGATCCTGAGGTCGGGCCGTCCATGCAGCGGGCGACCGCCAACGGCGGTGCCTGGCGCTCCGGGACACCCCGCCCGGTGCGGCTGCCTGGACCTCGGGTCGATGGCAGGTCTCCTGGCTCGCGGGTCGTCATTCGTGCGGGCCTTCCCGGTTTCCCAGTGGCACGCAGTGGCACGAATTCACCGCTCACAGTTGCGGGGGCAGCCGCAGATTCGAGGCATGGCCTCTCCTGCGTTCCCTTTTGATCCCGTCTCCGGGCACCATCAGCGCGCAAGGGTAATGGCGTGCGCGCCGCCGCGTCAAATATCCGGCGACGCAGGGATGCGAAAAAACGTCATTACCGGGCAAATCCTTTCGAAATCCTTTCTTTCATGCGTCGGCGCCGCGTTTCATGTCTGACGAAACAGGGTGGTTCGAAGCCGTCCGATCGCGCCTGAACCGGCTCGGCGCGACTCCTGTCCACCGGACGAACGCGCGGCGAAACGCCTCCTCGCCGCCGAACCCGAGATGCGCGGCAATCCGCGCGACCGGCCAGTCCGATTCACGCAGGCAGTGTTGTGCGGCTTCGGCGAGACATTGCTCCTTCAGCGCGTGATAACCGGTGTGCTCGGCCGTCAGCCGCCGCCGCAACGTCGCCTCGCTGACGCCGAGCCATGCTGCCAGTTCGTCGAGCATCGGCAACGCCTGCTCATGCGCGAGTGCCGCATCGAGGAAACCGCGCACCTGCTGCGTCCACGACACGACGGCCGGCGCCGCATCGATCAGGCGAAACGGAAAATCGACGAGAAACGCGTCGAGCTCGGCCGGCTGCCGGATCACGCGGCACGCGAGCCGCGCCGCATCGAACGCGAAACCGTAGGTCTTGCGGCCCACTTCAACCGGCGCATTGAACAGTCCGAGCAACGGCATCGCGTCATCGCGGCGCGGATGGCCGAGCCACACGTCGGTCGGCCGCAACGGCTGCCCGATCAGCCAGCCGAACAGCTGCAGGTAGCAGAACAGCCCGGTCAGGTCGACCAGGCACGCGGCCGGGCTGCGCGTACGCCGCAGCGAATCCATTCGGAACAGCGCACGCCCGTCGCGCATCGCAAGCGTCAGGTGACCGGCGCGCGGCTGCAGCATTTCGCAGAACTCGGCCGCACAGCGGATCGCGTCTGCGAGCGTCGCGCAACTCAGCAGGCAGCGGCACATCAGGTCGACTTCGCGCTTGCGCATCGGTGGGTGGCCGTCGCCGCGCGCGACCCGCGCCTCGAGCCGCTCGATCGCGTCGCGGTACAGCGCGACGAAATCGCCCGGTGTCGTCGCCGGGCGAGGTGGCTGCGCATCGCGGTCGGCCGACGGCGCGCCGCTGCGCGTGAGTTCGCTCAGCAGGCGCGCGCCGAGGCCCGGCAGGATGCGGCCGCGGGCCGGCATGGCGCGCTGTTTCATGAGTTTCCCGATCTGATCGTTGCGACAGGGGCCGGTGAGCGGGCCGGTAGGGGCCCGCTCATCGCCGCCACGCAAGAATGCTATCCACGCCGGCCGCCCGCGGCCTCGCCGGAATGGCGTAGGCCGGCCGCCGATCCCTGTCACGAACGACCACGAACGACACGCGAATGATCCAGATCGTAGACGAAATCACGCTCGCGCCCGAGCGCATTCCCGACGTGCTTGCGCTGCTGCGCGACCGCTACCTGCCGGGCCACGCGGCACGCGGGCTGACGGCGGCCGGCCACTGGGTGTCGCCGCCCGTCGCGGTGCCGGGGCAGCCGAGCACGCTGTGGCTGACCTGGCACGTGGCCGATGCGCCGGCCTACTACCGGATGCGCGCGCTGACGGATGCCGGCGTGGTGAGTTTCTGGATGGCGGTCGACGCGCTGTGCGACGTGCGCCGCCGCCATGTGATGACGGACGCCGATGCGCCGCTGCCCGCGCTGACGGAGGCCGATCATGCGGCATGACACGGCACAGGTGTTCGTGTCGGCGGATTGCGACGCCGGGGGCATCGAACGCGCGTTGCATGAAGCCGCGCACGCGCTGGTCGGCGCGAAACGCGTGGCGCTGGCGCGCAACCAGGATGGCAGTTGGGGCGCGGGCGCCTACACGCTCGACGTGCTGCGCGACGATTCGGCGGCCAATGGCACCGCCAACTGCGTGGCCGACTGCGCGGCCGACGGCACGGCGGATTTCGCCGCGCTCGCGCAACTGCCGGGCATCGTGCGCATCGACGGCGCCCTGTGCCGCGCGATCGGCGGCGGCCTGCGCGAACCCGCGCTGCGCGAGGGCGTGTGGCGCACGCTGATGCTGCGCGTGCGGCCGCAGGCCGGAGCCGAGCAGGTCGCCGCGCTCGAACGCGAACTGCTGCGCATGCCCGCGTTCATGCCCGGCATCCGCAACTGGCGCCTGAGCCGGATCGCGACCCCGGGCGCATGGACACACGTGTGGCAGCAGGAATTCGCGCACGTCGGCGATCTGCTCGGCGAATACCTGATGCATCCGTATCACTGGGGCTGGGTCGACCGCCGGTTCGATGCCGAAAGCCCCGACTGGACCGTCGATGCGATCTCGCATGCGTTCTGTCCGCTCGCGTCCAGCCTGCTGGCCGAGACGGCGGCGTGATGCGGCGCGAACGTCAAGCTGACAACTCCCTGGAGACACGAAGATGCGAGCCCTGTTGATCGACCGCGCCGCTCATTCCGACGCGTTGCGGATGGCCGACGTGCCGGCACCGACGCCGGGCCCCGGCGACGTGCTGATCCGCGTTGCCTTTGCGGGCGTCAATCCCGCCGACTGGAAATGCCGCGAAGGCTACCTCGGCGCATTCATGCAGTACACGTTTCCGTTCGTGATCGGTTTCGACGCGGCGGGCGTGGTCGAAGCGGTCGGCGACGGCGTCGACGGTTTCGCGCCCGGCATGCGGGTGTTCGCGCAGACCGACGTCGGCGCGGGGCGCTGGGGCGCGTATGCGGAATACGTGGCGGTGCGCCACGACTCGGTCGTGCGCGTGCCCGACGCGCTGAGCCTCGCGGAAGCCGCCACGGTGCCGACACCGGCGCTTGCCGCGTGGGCCGGCCTGTTCGACGACGGCGGGCTGCGGGCCGGACAGATCGTGCTGGTGCACGGCGGCGCGGGCGCGGTCGGCACGTTCGCGATCCAGCTCGCGGTGCAGGCCGGCGCGCGGGTCGCGGCGACGTGTTCCGCGCGCAATCGCGAGACGGTCGAATCGCTGGGCGCCGCGGCAAGCATCGACTATCGCGCACAGGACGTCGCGGCGGCGCTGCGCGCATGGGCGCCCGGCGGGGTCGACCTCGTGCTCGACGCGGTCGGCGGCGACACGCTGCCCGACGCGCTCGACCTGCTGGCACCGGGCGGCACGCTGGTGAACATCATGACGCTTGCGCCGGGCGATGCGCAGCGGCAGGCCGCGACGGCCGCCGAAGCCGCCCGGCGCGGCCTGCGCACCGCGATGACCTACAGCCGGATGCCGAGCGGCGCCACGCTCGGCCGGATCGCGGCGCAACTCGAGCGGCGCGCACTGCGCGTGCCGCGCTTCGACCGATTTCCGCTCGAACAGGCGGCCCATGCCCTCGATCTCGTTCAAACGGGCGAGGCGAAAACGAAGCTGGTGCTTCATGTTGCGGATATCGCCGGTTGAGCGGCCCGCACGCCCATCACAGGAGACAACGATGACCGATACCCGAACCGGCGTACTGGCCGGCAAGTGCGCGCTCGTGACCGGCGCAAGCCGCGGCATTGGCCGTGCGATCGCACAGCGCCTGGCATCCGAAGGCGCGACCGTCGTCGTGACGGCGCGCAGCCTCGCGCAATCGGCCACGACCGCCGGCACGCTCGCCGAAACGGTCGCGCTGATCGAGCAGGCGGGCGGTCGCGCGATCGCGCTCGCGGCCGACCTGTCGAACGCGGCCGAGCGCGACGCGCTCGTCGGGCGCACCGCGCAGGCGGCCGGCGGCCTCGACATCCTCGTCAACAACGCGGGCGTGGCGGACTATGCGTGCGTCGACGCGATGCCGATGACGATGTTCGACACGACGATCGAACACTATCTGCGGATTCCGTTCGCGCTGGCGCAGGCCGCGATCCCGCTGATGCGTGCGCGCGGCGCCGGCTGGATCGTGAACGTCGGCTCGGTGACGGCGCTGCCGCCGCTGCGCCCGTTCGACGATTTCTCGCGTGCGGGCGGCGCGACCGTCTACGCGGCGGCGACGGCGGCGCTGTCGCGCTTCACGCAGGGGCTCGCGGCCGAACTCGAAGCCGACGGCATCGCGGTGAATCTCGTCGCGCCGAGCACGGCGATCCGCACGCCGGGCGCCGCGCGCTACATCCCCGAAGGCTATCCGACCGAGGATGTCGCGTATCTCGCCGAAACCGCGCTCGCGCTGTGCAGCCTGCCGGCGCGCGAACGCACCGGCCTCGTCACGCACAGCCTGCATTTCCCGCTCGCGCAGCAGCTCGCGGTGCATTCGCTCGACGGCCGCACGGTGCTGCCGCCGCCGGTGATTCCCGCGTATGCGCATCCTCACATCGACCCCACAGGACTCTGATCGACATGACGAACCCGATTCGCTTCGACGGCGGCACCGCCGTGATCACCGGCGCGGCCAGCGGCATCGGCAGCGGGCTTGCACGCCACGCTGCCGGGCTCGGCATGCGCGTCGTGCTGGCCGATCTCGACCCGGCGAAGCTCGACGCATTCGCCGCGACGCTCGACACCGACGTGCTGTGCGTGCCGACCGACGTCAGCCGGCCGGAAGCCGTCGATGCGCTGGCGGAAGCCGCGTGGCAGCGCTTCGGCGGCGTCGACCTGCTGTTCAACAACGCGGGCGTGATGGCGACCGGCTTCAGCTGGGAAATCACGCCGGAGCGCTTCGAGCGCAGCTTCGCGATCAACGTGCACGGCGTGCTGAACGGGATCCGCAGCTTCGTGCCGCGGATGCTCGAACGCAACGTGCCGGCGCGCATCGTGAATACCGCGTCGGTGGGCGGGTTCCTGCCGAGCCCGCTGATGTCGCCTTATTCGGCGACGAAATTCGCGGTGGTCGCGCTGACCGAATCGCTGTACGGAGAACTGAAGATGCTCGGTGCGCCGGTCGGCGTGTCGTTGCTTGCGCCTGGCCCCGTGCAATCGGGCATCTTCAACGACCCGTTCGGCGCGGTGCACGACCGGCCCGAAGTGCGCGGCTTCGTCGACACGATGCGCTCGATGCTGAACGCGCACGGGCTCACGCCCGACGCGTTCGCCGAGCGGGTGTTCGACGGCATCCGAGCAGGGCGGTACTGGCTGGTTCCGCAACCGGAGACGATCGACGGCGCGCTGCAGCGGCGCACCGACGACATTCTGGCCGCGCGCGATCCGTCGTTGCCGTCGTTCTGAGGGCCGGGCGGCAGCGGCGCCCGGCGCGAGCCGTCACATGTGCGTGCCGGAATGCGTGCGGCCGCTCGGGTCGCCGCCGCGATCGGGGGGCGTATTGTTCTGATCGATCTTCGCGAGGATGAAGCCGGCGTGCGGCAACGCGGCGGGCGAGCGGTGCGTCGCTTGCGCGACGGCGTCGTGCGGCGACGCGGCGGGAAAACCGGATGACGTGACGCCCGGTTGAGCGAACGCCGAAAGGGAAGCGGCCGTCAGGGCGGCGGCGACGATCGCGTGCGTTTTCATGGTGGCTCCTTCACGACTGACTGCGCGACGGATTGCGCGACTGACTGCGGGACAACGTAATCAGTCTAGGGCGCGAAACTTAACGCGGCGTGAAGGAGCGATGCGGCGGGATGCGGCGCGGATCACGGCATGGTCATGCGCGCCGCGATGGTCAGGCCGACGCCGACACAAGCGTGCAGAAGTTCTCGAGATCGACGTTGCCGCCGCTGATCACCACGCCGACGCGCTTGCCCTGCAGCGCGTCCTTCATCCGTCGCACGGCGGCGAACGACAGGCAGCCGGTCGGCTCGACCACAATCTTCATACGCGTGGCGAAGAAACGCATGCAGTCGACCAGTTCCGCGTCGGTCGCGGTGAGGATGTCGTCGACGTCGCGGCGGATGATCGGGAACGTCAGGTTGCCGAGATGCTGCGTCTGCGCGCCGTCGGCGATCGTGCGCGGCGTGTCGATATGCACGATCGCGCCGGAGCGGAACGATTGCTGGCCGTCGTTGCCGGCTTCCGGCTCGACGCCGTACAGCGTCGCGTGCGGCGACAGTGCGCGCGTGGCGAGCGCGGTACCCGACAGCAACCCGCCGCCGCCGAGCGGCGTGAATACCGCGTCGAGCGGGCCGACTTCGTCGAACAGTTCCTTGGCCGCCGTGCCCTGGCCGGCGATCACGTCCGGGTGGTCGTAGGGCGGGATCAGCGTGAGCCCGTGCCGCGCCGCGAGATCGCGCCCGATCTGCTCGCGATCCTCGATGTAGCGGTCGTAGGTCACGACGTTGCCGCCGTAGCCGCGCGTCGCGGCGATCTTCGCGGCCGGCGCGTCCTGCGGCATCACGATCGTCGCGGGAATGCCGAGGATGCGCGCCGACAGCGCGATCGCCTGCGCATGGTTGCCGGACGAGAACGCGACGACGCCGTTGCGGCGCTGCTCCGCGTCGAAGCGCGACAGCGCGTTGAACGCGCCGCGGAACTTGAACGCGCCCATGCGCTGCAGGTTCTCGCACTTGAAGAACACCTGCGCGCCGAGCGCTTCGTCGATCGTCCGCGATGTCATCACCGGCGTGCGGTGCGCATGGCCTTCGAGCCGGGCCGCGGCGGCAGCAACGTCGTCGTACGTGGGGAGAGTCGGAGCGTTCATGGTCGTTTGGGGTCGGAAAGGTCAGTCAACAGGGACGCCGCGCGCACGGCGCGCCGGAATCCGGAATCATTTCGCATCGTTGTAGACGGTCGCGCGCGAGACGCCGAGATGCTGCGACACGATTTCCATCGCGCGGCGCACTTCGAGAAAACCGTCGGCCTTCAGCGCCTGCATCAGCTCGCGGCGCTGGTCGGTCTTCAGTTCGCGCGGCGTCGTCGCGAGGCGCATCGCGAATGCGTCGATGCGTTGCCGGATCGCGTCCGCGCCGGCCGGGTCGAGCGTTTCGGCGACGGCTTCGCCATCCGTGCTGCAGAACTGGTTCAGCATGCCCTGGAAGCCGCGGAACAGCGTGGTGTCGGCGTTCAGGCACAGCGCGGCCACGTAGCGGCCGGTCGAATCCTTGATGCCGATCGACGTGCTTTTCGCGGTGCGGCCGTCGGCGAAGCGGTTCGGGTAGTTCGCGAGCACTTGCGGGAAATCGTCGTCCGCGATGCGGGCGAGGCCGAGCTCGGTCGCGGGATCGCCGACTGCGCGTCCCGACAGGTTGTTGTGGATCGCGAGAATCGCGTGCTTCGGCGTGCGCAGGTCGTGAACCACGACCTCGGTGAACGGCGCGAACATCGCGCCGAGCCCTTCGGCAATGCGCTGCACCTGTTCGATCAGCGATGCCTGCTCGGACGGCGCCTTGTTCCGGGTGGTGGTCATGGTGGTTTCGCGGTTGGTGTTCGGATCGATGCGAGGGTGCCGGGAAACGGGCGACCGGCGGCGGGCGGGTTACTCGCCGTCCGCCGCTTGCGGCCGCGTGATGTCGGCGAGCAGCGGCTGCGCGATCCGCACGTAGTCGGCCGAGTCGAGTACGACGGAGCGGTCGAGGCGGCCCGCGTTGAATGCAATCTCGGTGTTCTGTTCGACCAGAGCGGGATCGACGACGAGCGTCACGCCGGCGTCGAACACGAACGGCGGCACGGCGCCCATCAAGCAGCGCGTGACGGCGGCCGCGAGATCGGGCGATGCGAGTGTCGCCTTGCGACGGCCGACCGCATCGGCGACCTTGCGGAAATCGATCTTCAGGTGGCCGGGAATCACCGCGAGGGCGGTGGCGTCGCCGCCGTCCTTGAACGTGCACAGCATCGCCTTCGCGCCCTGTTCGGGCCGTGTGCCGCGCAGCGCGGCGATCGCGTCGGATTTTCCCTCGGCCGGATGTTCCAGCACGCGGAATCGTGCGCCGGACGTGTTCAGCAGATCGCAAAGCGTGTCGAAAACGGGGTAGTCGCTCATGTCGTTCCGGGCAGGCGGGGCCGGGGAATCGAGGCGCGCCAGGGGCGAATGCTTCGGCGCGCCAGTCGATGGATTGTCCAATTATAGACGTTTTGTCATGGGCGTGGCAAAGGTGCGTGCGGGCGGGGCGTGGAGGGCGCGGCGGGTGGAAAGGGGATCGACAAACAGTTGCGTTGCGCAATGTTGATGAGCGCCGGGGAATTGCCGGCGCCAGCGTCATGCCGCCGGCCAGGGCGGGAACGCGCGGATCCTCCGCCGTTACTTCGTCAATCCTCGCTCCTCCCATCGGTCCCAGGTCTTCAGCGCTTGACGGGCCGCCCTGCCGCACAGGAACGACAGCGTGTCGCTCTTCATCGACATCGATTTGCGGTTCACGATCCAGAAGTCCGTCAAGGCCGTTTGCTTCCCGCTCAGCATGTCCGCGATCGTCCGGCCGTTGAGGTGCGTCAGGGCGACGCCGTGACCGAAACATCCACCCGAGTAGATGATGCGTTCGTCGTCGATGAAACCGATCTCCGGAACCATGTCCATCGTCACGGAAACCGGGCCGCCCCATCGATAGTCGATGCGCGTATTCTGCAGCTGCGGGTAGATCCATTTCAGGTGTGCCTCGCAATGTCGCCAGGCGGCGGGCGCGGGAACCTCTTCCATCGCGTCCGTCCGGTAGCTGATCGCGTCGCCGCCTCCCATGAGAATGCGGCCATCGGCCGTCGGCCTGAAATAGTGCAGCATCTGCCGGTTGTCCCCGAAGGATTGCCGTTCCTTCCAGCCGATGCTGTCCCATTGAGCCGCGCTCAAGGGTTCGGTGACGACCTGATACGTCCAGAGCGGATATTGACGCGCTTTCAGGTTCGGTGGGCCGGGAACGTCGCGAGAATAGGCATTCGTCGCAACGACGATCCTGTCTGCCTCGATCCGGCCGTGCGGCGTCGCGATGCGTACCGATCGCGGTGTTCTTTCCAGATTCGTGACCGGTGTCAGCTCGTGGATCGAGACCCCGCTCGACATCGCCAGCGCCTTCAGCGACCGGACCTGCTTGCAGGGGTTGAGGTATCCGGTGTCCGACTCGTAGATGCCGCCCGCGAAACGTTCCGAATGGAAGTCCTGCCGGAACTGGTGCGCGCTGCGCCACGCCATGTCCGTGTCGATGCCCAGCTTCTGGAACAATTCGAACGTCTTCTGCATGCGGCCCAGTTGCTGTTTCGTGTAGCTCGCGCGAACCAGGCCGCCATGGCAGTAGTCGGACTGAAAACCGTGTTCGTCGATGAGCTGCCGGGTATGCGCGACGGCGAGCTGCAGGTAGCGATGAGCATCGATCATCTTTTGCTTGCCCCAGCGCAGCAGGACCAGTTCCGGCTCCAGGCCGAACATCTTCGTGCTGAACCCGGCGTTGCGACCGCTGGCACCGAATCCCACGATGGCGGCCTCCAGCACGACGACTCGAGCGTTGGGATTGTCCCGCTTGAATTGAAACGCGGTGTTCAGCCCGGTGAAGCCGCCGCCGATGATGGCGACATCGACCTTGAGATCCCCGATCAGCGCTGGATTGGGCGAATATTCTCCGTAGGCTTGCTGCCAGAATGACCTGGCCTGAAGCAGGGGTGTTTGATCGAATGCCATCGCGATGCTCGCATGTGGGGAGATCCGGCCGCTGCCCGATGAATGACTGCGAGGGCGAAGCGGCTGATTTCACGGGTGACAGAGGCTCACGCCTGCTGACGCCGGCTATTGATTTCGGAATCCGAAGCTATTCTCTTGTGCTGCTGAATGAACGTGTCGATGCGGCTTGCCAGCACGGCATCGTCACCATTCAACGAGCGCCTCATCATGTCGATCTGGAACTCCTCCTGATCGACCATGTAGTCGAGAAAGTCGCGCGCGTCGGAGGGGCCGATGTCTCGAAGGCGGCGCAACGCTTCGCAGTAGGCGATAGTCTCCGCGTACACGTACTTCAGGAAGGGCTTCAGCAGACACGTCGGGACTGAACTCACTACCCATGCCTTCAGCCGAGTCGCCAGCGTGGGCGAAGCATCCATCCCCCAGCGGGTCGCCACAGCGCGGTAAATCGGCGCATTGAACGCTTCCAGCTTCAGATAGGCTGCCCAAAGACGCTGGCGGGGATCGCCGTCGAGGCGCCCCGCCAGTCTTCCAATGGCACACAGGGCGAACGCGCGGTTCTGGATCTCGTGACGAAATCCTGCGATAAATGCGTCAGTCGGCATCGAAATTTTCCGCTCGTGTATGGCCGGAGCCCGGCAGGGAAAATCGGTTCCCGGCCATGCAGGCATGTCGATCGCTTCTGGAAAGCATGCAGTAATCCTGATAATCAAGGGCCGGCTGACATCGACGGCCGGGACAAAAGGGGTTACGTACTCAATCGCTGAACACGCCAGCAGTCCCGCACGCGAAAACGTCCGTGCGGCTTCCCGAGAGGAAGCGATTCTCCGAAGCCCGTTTTAAGTGATGCCGGGCAATCTGCGACGTATGCCGTCGCCGGTGCGTGCAGACGATAATATGTCACATGACCTATTTGTGCAACATCGGCGATGAACGCGCGAGGCGGATGGCGGATCGCGGCTGCCGCCATCCGGTTCAGCGCTGCGAGGCCGGGGGCGTGGATCGGCAGTTTCTCGAACTACGTGAGGAAGCGCGCTCGTTGCCACAGTGGGCTGTTTTGCAGGAGAGGCTAGACAAGTGGAAGATGAGCAATGATTCCGCTTGCATACGGACATCGGGCAGGGAACAGGCCCGCTTGCCGATGGATACCCTCTCGTCTGCCCGGATTCCCAAACCTGCGTAGAATGTCGCCGTCAGGTTCGGTGTCTCGGCCCCCGCCGCAGAGCGGGCGCCAGGAAGCCGGCGGCAAATTCGAGTCGATCGGCGCGATCCGGTGTCGGGTATCGATGCTTTGCAAAATCAGGTCGGCCAACCTAAATATCCGCTTCCGGTGTATCGAGCGGGGGCGGCGCGGTTGGTATGCGGCCGGCATTCGCTCATGGGGCAGCAGGAGGATTTCTTGAAGAGGGCGGCTCTCGATAACGAACGCGTGTTGACCGAACGCGGAAAGAACACGGTGAATAAAATCATGGCCAGCGCGATCGAGATCTTCGTCGTCGAAGGCTATGGTGGGCTGACCATGCGGAAGGTCGCGGCGAAGGCGGGCCTGGCGCTGTCGAACCTGCAACATTACTTCCCCACTCGCGAAGACATCTTCGAGGCCATCCTTTCCGCGACGATGGAGGCCTACGCCAATACGTACGACAGTGTCAGCGCGGACACGTCGCTGACCGCCGAGGGCCGCCTGGAGAAAGTGGTCAGGTTGTTGCTCGAAGACGGCAAGCAGCCCCGGACGCAAAGCCTGTTCGTGAACTTCTGGGCACTGGCGCAGACTCAGGAGTTTGCGCGGAAAATGCTCGAAGAGGGATACGGGTTTCAACGGCGCGTGATCGCCGGATTCATCGAGGCCGTGAACCCGGCGCTGTCACACGCCGCGCTCGCGAGGCGAGCCGCGCTGGTTACCGCGCAGATCGAGGGGCTCATCGTGTTGATACCGCAAAGAAACCGGTTCCCGTCGGATATCAAGGGAATCGAGGACGATGCGGTGATGGCCGTTCTGGCTTTGGCCAAGGCGCCATGAGTTGAATCGCTGCGGCGGCGCGGCGTCGGCGCCGATCGGGGCAACTTCATAAGACGGAAAGCGCTGCATGCCGACGCGGGTCGACGCGCGGCGCGATCTCGTGCTGATCGCTGCGATGCGGTTCGACGTCTCCGGCGTGGGCTCGAGTGGTCGAAGCCCGTCGAGTCAGGCGCAGAGACGTTGACGCGACGAAACTTGCTTGCAACTGGCTGGAAACAGGATCTACGAGGAGAACACGGGCGATGTCGATCGGCATGCAGGAAGCACGCGGAGATGCTTCATCCTTTGGGCGGCGATATTCACGCGCCCGAAAAAGCAGGAAACTCGACTTTTCCATCCAAACGGTGCTGACGCTCGTCCTGGCGCTGGTTGCGCACTGCGCGTTTGCGTCGAGCAACGTGACCGACGACGAGCAGCAACAAGCTGCGTTGCGTACCCTGATGGGCACGGACCCGGCCCCGGCAGACAGTGTGAAGGGTGTCGCGCTGTCACCATGGGCGCATGGTCCATCGGCTTCCGGGCCGCTTTGGGTCGTGGCCGCATTGGTCCAGCGCCCGACCGAGACCGTCGACGCGGAGTTGTGGACAGGTGTGCTGACCCGCGACGGGCAAGGGTTCCGCCTGCTCGCGAGCGATCGGAGCGAGCGCGTCGATACGTCGCCGATGTTATGGAGTGCCTTCCTGGCCATGGACGTCATTCCCTACAGGATCAGCGCGCAGGAAACTGCCTTTGGCGTGCTCTTTGGCAATAACTACACGTCGACCGCACATAGCGATTCGACCGGGATACTGAGCTTGTACCGTTATCGCGATGGTCGCGTGACGCCCGTCTTCTCCGCGCTTACCGACTGGTCGACCTATGACAAGGACGGGGCGGCGGAATGTGAGGAGAAGAACGACGGAAAACGCGGGAAGCCGGGCGATGCCCAGCAGGATTCCTGTGATGCGGAAAATACGACGGAGACGCATTACGTGCTGTCGTTCAGTCCTCACATGACGAACGGGCACTACGACCTCCTTGTGCGCCCCAAGGGAAAGGCAGGGGCGGGCAAGTCCGCGCGTTTTACCTGGAACGGGAATACGTATCAGCCGCGCCGGTTCACGGGTGACTGACGGGCAAGAACGGGGCGGCCTCGGTCAATTGCATCCGACAGGCGTCGGCCAGGTACGACGGCTTGAACGAGCCGCTTCCGTCGTTGGCAATTGATCGCCGTGTTGCCAGGACGTCGTGGCCATCCCGGGAAGACGTCGAGGGTTTCATGCGCGGCCGGGGCCGATGGTGACGGCGATGTTCGCAAGCATCACCATGGCTTGCGCCCTTCATTCGAGAGATCCTTTACAAACCATGCAGACGGAAATCGAAGCGCCGGGCCCGGCCGGCCCGTTGAAAGGCACGCTGTTGTCCCCGGGTTCCGGCGATGCCCCGGTGGTGCTGATCGTGCCGGGCTCGGGCCCGACCGACAGGAACGGTAACGCGCCGAACGGGGTTCAGGCGTCGACGTACCGATTACTCGCGGAAGGATTGCGCGATGAAGGAATCGCGTCGGTTCGAATCGACAAGCGCGGCCTGTACGGCAGCGCGTCGGCGATACCGGATGCCGATGACGTCACGATCGACGAGTACGCGGCCGACGTCCGTTCGTGGGTCGCCGCCATTCGCGCGCGGACGGGAGCTTCCCGCGTGTGGCCGTTGGGGCATAGCGAGGGCGGATGGGTGGCGTTGTCGGCTGCCCGGCAAATGGACGACATCGACGGCCTGATCCTGGTATCGACGGCAGGGCGCCCGCTAGGGCCCGTGTTGAGGCAACAACTGCAATCGAACCCGGCAAATGCGCCGATTCTTGCCAATGCAATGTCGATCCTCGAATCCCTGGAGGCAGGTGAACGGGTAGACGCGGCCAGGATCGACCCGGCACTCATGCCGTTGTTCAGGCCGCAAGTCCAGCGCTTCCTGATGAGCGAGTTGACCCTCGATCCGGCAGCGCTGCTGGCCGGTTACATGAAGCCCGTGCTTATCGTGCAGGGGGCGCGGGATATCCAGGTCGGCGTACAGGACGCGGAACTTCTGAAGCAGGCCAATCCGCGGGCCGAAATGGCGCTGATCGCCGACGCCAATCATGCGCTCAAGACGGTTCGCACGTCGGCGCTGCAGGAAAACCTCGCCGCTTATTCGAACCCGGATCTGCCGCTGGCGGATGGCGTGGTGGCGGCAATTTCGGCGTTCGTGCATGCGGCGGCGAACCGGTGCCAGTTCCAATCGAATCCGGTTGATCCGTCAGGGCGGCCTTTATCGAAGCAGGCACCGGTCAAATGACGTCGAGTGTCTGCTGTCGGGAAGCGGGCATGGTCACGTCAGCCAGCTTCGGTCGAACGCATCGATCGGCGTTCGCCAGCACGCGACATTCGACGGACAAACGTCAATCGCCGGCAATCGTGCGCCGTCAACGATTCAGATAATCCGTCACGCGTGCCTGCAAATGCGTGATCGCATCAGTGAGCTGCAGATACGCGTCGACATCCATCAGCGTCCATTCCTGGCCTTCATTGCCGAAACGGATCGCGGCGATTTCCGTGGCGCTCAGCCAACCGGCGAAGAACCAGTGTGGCAGGCGGTCGGGCCGGCTCGACGGATAGACCCTGGACCAACCTATCCGGCTGCCCGGTATCGTCAATCCGAATTCCTCATGGAGTTCACGCAACACGCACGCTTCAGGCGTCTCGTTACCTTCCCTGCCTCCGCCGGGCAAGTCCCACAGGCCGGGAAACGGGATGTCGGGCTTGTCGTCACGTCGATAGACGAGGATGTCCCGGTCCTTGAAGAGCGCAATCTTCGAACCACTGAAGGGGGCACGCGATTCCATGCATGATCCATATCGTGGAAGCGGGGCTGTCAGTGTAGATTCTCGGGTATCGACGCGTACGCTCGATTTGATATAAGCATCCGCGTGGCACGACAGCGATGTCAAGGCGCGGTACAGCCGATACCGCCGTGAACGTTGAAAGATGGAAATCGAACATGAAGACTTTTGCTGTAAGGAACGGCCAATGGGGACTCCGGTATCACGATCTCCCCGGGCAAGGGATACCGACATTCTTCGTTCACGGATTGGGGTGCGCGTCCTCCTGCGATTATCCGGGTGTCATGGCACAGCCTGCTTTGTCGGGGCATCGGGCGGTGCTGGTCGATCTGCCTGGATTCGGGTTCAGCGATCGGCCCCTGGACTTTTCCTACACCATTCAAGACCATGCCGGAACGATCGTGGCACTCGCCGATCATCTGGCGCTGTCGTCGCTCAACCTGTTCGGTCACAGCATGGGGGGCGCAGTGGCGATCGCCGCATCGATGCAACTCGGTGAGCGGGTGCGACATCTCGTGCTGGGCGAGCCCAATCTGGCGCCTGGAGGCGGCTTTTTCAGCAGGAAAATCGCGGCGATGACAGAGGTGGAATACGTGCAAGCCGGGCACGCCGCACTGATCGCCGAATCCGCCGCCGGCGGCAGCGATATCTGGGCTGCTTCGATGTCGGCCAGTGCTCCATATGCCGTTCATCGAAGTGCCGTGTCGCTCATCGAGGGCAGTCATCCAAGTTGGCGCGAGCAGCTCTGTGCGATGAAGATGCCGAGAACCGTTTTGTTTGGAGCGCGCTCGCTGCCCGATGTCGACACCGAACGTCTTCCCGCGGAAGGGGTGAACGTCGGCATCGTGGAAAACGCGGGTCATTCGATGGCCTGGGAGAATCCGGCCGGGCTCGCCTTGGCGATCCGGCAGGCGCTCGAGTAACCGGAAAACCGGCGTCGGCAAGTGTGCCGTCATCGACGCGACCAATGCCCGTTCGGCGTGTCCGCTTTCGTAACCGGCTGCGAGCAATCGTTCGATACCGGGCCACGACAACAGAAAACGAGCCATGACAAACCTGATTCGATTCCGTGTTCGACCGGAATTTCACGGCAGTGATCTGTTGGTCGAGGTACTCGATGATCATCGTGCAGCGGATTTCCCGAGCATCGCCGCGATCCTGCAGGATGCGCTGCACGCTGTCGAGGTTCCGCATCCGGACGGCCTTGATGAACCGGTGGTCGCATTGTTTCACGACCGCTGCTTCAGCTATTGGACCTACGCCCGGGGCCACTATGAAATCGACGACGATATCTGGGGACTGTTCGTGACGGCGTCGAGCGACAACGCATCCGTTATCGCGGACATCGAAAGTGCCCTCCTGTCGACGGGGAAGTTCGTCAAGGAATACGTGGATTTCCGCAAGTTCGAGTGAGTTGAAGGGGCCGGGAAAACCTGTTCGGCAATATCGAACGACAACTCCCGGCGCCGGCAAGGATCGCCCCACACGCCCCCCGAACTCACCCCCGCACTGCCTTCACCACATACTGGCTCGTCGGCACCACATCGATCTTGTCGAAGTCGATGAAGCGTCCACAGCTGTCCATCATCTCGGCCACATTGCGCTGGAATTTTTCGTCATCGCCGACCGCATCGAAAAACGCATGCGGATCGGTCATCGCCGCGGCGGGAAAGCACTCCTCGACGATCGCGTCATAACCGGGCGCCGCATGCGTGAGCGCGCGCACGACGACGTTCTGCACATACAGGAAATTGTCCTGCGTATCGATCGCGACGCGCGTGTGATGTCCGTGCCACACGTCGAGCCATGCTTCGTGCGTGAGGCGCGGCGGCCGCTTCAGGAACGCGAGCTGCGAGAAGCCCGTGGTGCGCTCGCCCGGCCGTGCAGGAAAGCGCGTATTCGGAATCGGTTGCGACTCCGTGACGAGATACGCAGCCATGTGCGGGACGACCGCACGCACCGCGTCGTCGAACGGCTGCCGAAACATCGCGTTCGCGCTATCGACCCACACCGCGACGATCCCGTCGATGCCCGGGTGCGTGTTGGTCTGCTTCAGGCCGGCGGCCGGCGCGACGTCCGCATCCGCGACGTTCACCTGCACGCCGTGCGCACCGAGCGACAGCAGCTTGTCGGCGAGTGGCGCGCGCACCGAGCGGCTCCACTGATCGGGCGCAGCCTGCGCGTCGCGCCACAACACGTAAATGACTTTCTCCATTGCTCCGGCTCCAGAGGGTAATGACGGGATCGGCGGCGTTGCCGCCGGGGTTCAGGAAGCGATTTCAGGCGATCCGGCCGACGGGGGTGCGTCCGGCGCGAACCGGTTCGCGGTCAGCGTGAACGACGGCGGAATCGGCGACGTGACGGTTTCGAACAGGCGTTCGTGGCGCGTCGCATGAATGCGCCACGCGCCATCGCGTTTCACGTACTGGTCGTCGTAGAACGCAGTGCCGTGCAGCAGGTAGTTGTCCTCGAGATTGATCGCGTGGTCCTCGAGAAACCACACGCCGCATGCATGATCGGCCGAGACCAGCGTGAGCTCGGGGTGATGGCCGTGATGCATCGTCAGGAAGGTCGGCTTGCCGATCAGCTCGCGCAGGCTCGACACGAACGCGTCGCGGCCGTCGTACACGTAGCGGCCGCCGTACAGGCGGGCCTCGCAGTCTTCGGTCAGGCAATCCGCGAGCAGCGCCCAGTCGTGCGTGTCGACCGCGCGGAAATACCGGTACTTCAACTGTCGGATCTGCTCGTATTCATGGAGCGTGCGGGTCGTGTCGTCCATCGCCGGGTCTCGTGGTGGTGTCGTTCGATGGTAGGAACGAAGCCGCCTGCATCACATCGTCTGTTCGGACGAACGCGCCGTCCGCGTGTGCTCCGCGCTGCGAGGACGAATCGCGGGTTTCATCCGAACGGGTGATGGCCGACGCATCGCGCGGCGGTAACGTGGCATCGACGCGGCCATCGAACCGCACCGGCACCGAACAAGGAGACAGGATGACCCTCATCGAATCGCTGGAAGCGCGTGTGCGCCGGCTCGAGGATGCCGACGCGATCCGCCGGTTGAAGGCGCGCTACTTCACGTGCTGCGACCGGAAGGATCCGCAAGGGATGCGCGACTGCTTCGCACCCGGCCAAGTGCGCATCGACTACGGCCGCATCGGCACGTTCGACACGCGCGACGCGCTCGTCGACGTATTCGTGCAACTCGGCTGCCATCCGCACATCGTCGAGATGCATCACGGCGTGAATCCCGAGATCGACGTGCTCGACGACGTGCATGCGCGTGGCACGTGGGGCCTGCACTACCAGGTGATCGACACGAACGCGCGATCGCTCACGCAGCTCGGCGCGTACTACGACGACGAATACCGGAAGGTCGACGGCGAATGGAAGATCGCGGGCACGCGCTGCGTCGTCACGTCGACGCTGTCGGCCCGTTACGAAGGCGATGCGCCGGGCGTGCTGTTCGCCGGTGCGCAGCCGCCGGCCGCCTGACGCACGCCAGCGCCATGCACATGACGCACATTCCACAGGAGACATCGAACATGACACAGAACCACGATGCGCCGGTCGCCGTCGTGACGGGCGCATCGCGCGGCGCGGGCAAGGGTATCGCGCGCGCGCTCGGTGCGGCCGGCATGACCGTCTACGTCACGGGCCGCTCGCAGAACGAAGGCGATGCGCCGCTGCCCGGCACCATCCACGAGACCGCACGCGAGATCGATGCGCTCGGCGGCCGCGGAGTCGCGGTGGCATGCGACCACGCGGACGACGCGCAGGTGAAGGCGCTGTTCGAGCGCGTCGAACGCGAAAGCGGGCGGCTCGACATTCTCGTCAACAACGCGACCTACCTGCACGATCAACTGATCCTGCCGGGCCCGTTCTGGGAGAAGTCGCTCGACCTCGTCAACATCCTCGATGTCGGCCTGCGCTCGGCCTATGTCGCGAGCTGGCACGCGGCGGCGCTGATGGTGAAGCGTCGCAGCGGCCTGATCGCGTTCACGTCGTCGTTCGGCGCGAGCTGTTACATGCACGGGGCGGCCTACGGCGCGCAGAAATCCGGTGTCGACAAGTTCGCGAAGGACATGGCCGTCGACCTGAAGCCGTTCGACGTCGCGGCCGTGTCGATCTGGATGGGCCCGCTGCGCACCGAGCGCACGACGCGCGTGTGGGAAGAACACCCGGATCTGTACAAGGAATTCTCGCTCGTTGCGGAAAGTCCGGAATTCACGGGCCGCGTGATTCACGCGATCCATGGCGATCCGCAGCGCATGGGGTTGTCGGGGCAGGTGCTAGTCGGCGCGGAAGCCGCGTTGCGGTACGGCATCGCCGATCTCGACGGCAAGCAGCCGCCGTCGTACCGCGAACTGCTCGGCGGGCCTGTGCAGGCCCATCCGGCGATCGTCGCCTGAGGAGCGCACATGGGCATCCTGAAAGGCAAGGTCGCGCTCGTGACGGGCGCGGGGCAGGGCGTCGGCCAGGGCGTCGCGCAGGCGCTCGCGTCGGAAGGCGCGCACGTCGCGGTGGTCGGTCGTACCCGCGACAAGCTGCTCGCGACCTGCGAGGCGATTCGCGCGCGTGGCGGCGTGGCCGAGCCGTTCGTGTGCGACGTGATGAACGCCGCGCAGATCGTGGCGTGCGTCGACAGCGTCGTTGCGCGCTTCGGCGGCGTGCAGATCCTGATCAACAACGCGCAGGTCGTGCCGCTCGGCCGCCTGCTCGACGTCACCGATGCGGATTTCCACGCGGGGCTCGAGTCGGGGCCGATTGCGACGCTGCGCATGATGCGCGCGTGCCATCCGCATCTGAAGGGCGACGGCGTGATCGTCAATTTCGCTTCGTCGGCCGCGGTGCGCTGGGATGCGTCCGGCTACGGCGCGTACGCGGCGACCAAGGAGGCGATTCGTGCGCTGACGCGCGCGGCTGCCTGCGAGTGGGGCGTGGACGGGATCCGCGTGAACGCGGTCGCACCGCATGCGTTGTCGCCGGGCCTGAAAGGCTGGGTCGACGCGAACCCGCAGGAAGCCGCCGCGTTTTTCCGCACGATTCCGCTCGGCCGTGTAGGCGACTGCGAGCAGGACATCGGGCGCGCGATCGTGTTTCTGGCGAGCCGCGACGCGGCGTACCTGACGGGCGCGACGCTGCCGCTCGACGGCGGGCAGGCGTACTGGGGCTGACGACGCGGGCCGACGGCACAGGCGCGCGGCACTGGCCGCGTGCCGATCATGATCCGGCACGCGCGTGCACGCCTGCGCGCGGCGGCCGGCAAACCGGAATCGAAGAGAGGACGACATGGGTCGACTGGAAGGAAAGGTAGCGATCGTCACGGGCGGTGCGCGTGGCATGGGCGCGGCGACGTGCCGGCTGTTCGTCGCGGAGGGCGCGCGCGTCGTGATCGGCGACGTGCTCGATGCGGAAGGCGAAGCGCTCGCGCGCGAGCTCGGCGACGCGGCGCGCTTCATGCGCCTCGACGTCGCCGACGAAGCGAGCTGGGTGCGCGTGACCGAAGCGACGGTCGAGCAGTTCGGCCGTATCGACGTGCTGGTCAACAATGCGGCCGTGCTGACGTTCGGCGGCATCACCGAGCTGTCGAAACGCGATTTCGAGCGTGCGGTGTCGATCAACCTCGTCGGCACGTTCGTCGGGATCCGGACGATCGCGCCGCGCATGATCGCGCAGAAAAGCGGGTCGATCGTCAACATCTCGTCGGTGGACGGGCTGCGCGGCGTGAACGCACTGGCCGCGTACGTGTCGAGCAAGTGGGGCGTGCGCGGGCTGACGAAGGTCGCGGCGCTCGAACTCGGCCATCAGGGCGTACGCGTGAATTCGATCCATCCGGGCGGCGTGAACACCGCGATGTCGAACCCGACCGGCGCGCCGCTCGAGGAAATCAACAAGCACTATGCGAACGTGCCGCTGCAACGCGTCGGCCTGCCCGATGAAATCGCGCGCGCGACGCTGTTCCTCGCGAGCGACGAAGCGTCGTACTGCAACGGCGCCGAACTGGCCGTCGACGGCGGGATGGCGGCAGGAGCGTATTACCCCGGATTGCCGGGCGCGCCGTTTTGAGCAGGTGGGCCTGCCGCACGTTCTCGTCGGATGTTTGTGTACGCAACCTAATTCAGGGTTTGCCTGACTAGCGAAAACGTGAATTCGCACGGCCCGCGCGCTCGCTGGCCAAACGCGGGCGCGGCGGGCCGGATTTGCCGCTTCCGCGAAACCCTTGTTGGACGGCCGTCCTGGCCGTTTTCACCGCAGAAACGCGCGCAATGGCGTTGTAAAAATAATTCACAGGCAACTGGCGTGCCGGATCGCCGACATAGTTGTTTCTTGTTGCAACGCAACGTTTGCCGAATAACGGCGATGGTATGCTGGTCGCCATGGAGTTGTACGGCAGGTTGCTTGCATGGCGAAACTCGCGTTCGCACCTTCTAACGAGACGTCACCTTCTCTCGCACGCATCGCGGCATCGACACGCGCTCCGCTCGCGTGTCCCGTCCTGCGCGCCGCCGCACCCTGCGCTCCAATCGCATCCCCCATCTCGCGGGCTCGCCCCGCATCCCCCATCCTCGCCCAATAATCTGGAGACACCCTCATGTCGCAAAACAATCTGGCCGAAGCAACACACGGCCCGCTGATCGCTCCGCCGGCTTTCGTCAAACATCGCAAGCTGATCGACTGGGTGTCGCGCATCGCGGCGCTCACGGAGCCCGAGCATGTCGTGTGGTGTGACGGTTCGCAGGAAGAAAACGACGCGCTGTGCCAGGCGATGGTCGACCAGGGCACGCTCAAGCGGCTGAACCCGGCGAAGCGCCCGAACTCGTATCTCGCGCAATCCGATCCGTCCGACGTCGCGCGCGTCGAGGATCGCACGTTCATCTGCGCGGCATCGCGCGACGACGTCGGCCCGACCAACAACTGGATCGCGCCCGCCGAAATGCGCGAGACGCTCAACGGCCTGTTCCGCGGCTCGATGCGCGGCCGCACGCTGTACGTCGTGCCGTTCTCGATGGGCCCGCTCGGCTCGCCGATCGCGCACGTCGGCGTCGAGCTGTCCGACAGCCCGTACGTCGCCGTGAACATGCGGATCATGACGCGCATGGGCCGCGAGGTGTATGACGTGCTGGGCGAGGACGGCGATTTCGTGCCGTGCGTGCACAGCGTCGGCCATCCGCTCGAAGCCGGCCAGCAGGACGTGCCGTGGCCGTGCAACCCGGTCAAGTACATCGTGCACTTTCCCGAGACGCGCGAGATCTGGAGTTTCGGTTCGGGCTACGGCGGCAACGCGCTGCTCGGCAAGAAGTGTTTCGCGCTGCGTATCGCATCGACGATGGGGCGCGACCAGGGCTGGCTCGCCGAACACATGCTGATCCTCGGCGTGACGTCGCCGGCCGGCAAGAAGTATCACGTCGCGGCCGCATTCCCGTCCGCGTGCGGCAAGACGAACTTCGCGATGCTGATTCCGCCGCAGGGCTTCGATGGCTGGAAGGTCACGACGATCGGCGACGACATCGCGTGGCTGAAGCCGGGCCGCGACGGCCGACTGTATGCGATCAACCCGGAAGCCGGCTTCTTCGGTGTCGCGCCGGGCACGGGCGTGAAGACCAACCCGAACGCAATCTCGACGCTCACGAAAAACGTGATCTTCACGAACGTCGCGCTGACGGAAGACGGCGACGTGTGGTGGGAAGGGCTGACCGACACGCCGCCTGCGAAGCTGACCGACTGGCAGGGCAACCCGTGGACGCCGGAGATCGGCAAGGAGACGGGCCGCAAGGCGGCGCATCCGAACTCGCGCTTCACGGCGCCGGCCGCGCAGTGCCCGTCGATCGACGACGACTGGGAGAACCCGGCCGGCGTGCCGATCGACGCGTTCATCTTCGGCGGCCGCCGTTCGACGACCGTGCCGCTCGTGACCGAGGCACGCGACTGGGTCGAAGGCGTGTACATGGCCGCGACGATGGGCTCGGAGACGACCGCCGCGGCGGTCGGTCAGCAGGGCATCGTGCGCCGCGATCCGTTCGCGATGCTGCCGTTCTGTGGTTACAACGTCAGCGATTATTTCGCGCACTGGCTGAAGCTCGGCAAGCAGCTCGAAGGCGCTGGCGCGAAACTGCCGAAGATCTACTGCGTGAACTGGTTCCGCAAGGATGCGAACGGCAAGTTCGTGTGGCCGGGCTTCGGCGAGAACATGCGCGTGCTGAAGTGGATGCTCGACCGTCTCGAAGGCACGGGCGGCGGCGGCGAGCATGCGTTCGGCGTGTCGCCGGCGTATGAGGACCTGCACTGGGACGGCCTCGATTTCACGCGCGAGCAGTTCGACGCGGTGACCTCGATGAACGCCGACGAATGGCGTGAGGAGCTGAAACTGCATGCGGCGCTGTTCGACATGCTGAAGCTGCGCCTGCCGGCTGAAATGACCGACACGATGAAGAAGATCGAGCAGCGTATCGGCGCCTGACGGCCCGCATCGACGTTGTCGCTCCGACGTCCCGCCGCCGGCATTCGTTGCCGGCGGCGGGACGTTTTTGCATTTCCGCTTGTCGTCGTGCATGCCTTTCTTTGTCCGGTGCGGCCGGCGTCGCAGTATCCGTTTCGGCAACCCCGGCCGTATAGGTGAGTGCGGTAACGCACGGTTGCCGTCAACCGATCCTAGAGAATCGAAGCGGGTCGTGCTTGTTAGGGCAAGAAGGTCGCTTTATCGAGCCGCAATCAATATCGCCGCCGTCGAACCGAAGACTTGGGCGGCTATTAAACTGGGCGCTCCGTTTCCTTGCCGGTGAATTAGGCGGCGAAACACCAGGCGCCCTGATGAAGACGCATGAGGTGTCTCAATGATCGGCAAAACAATACATTGGCTCTCGAATGTGGTTAGTGGCGCACTGTCCGCATATCGATATGAGCGGCCGCGTTCGGCGTCGGCCGGATTGGGGTGGGCCATGCTTTTCATCGCGCTGTTCGTTGGCCAACCCGCGATCGGCCAAACCAATACGCCGGTGCCGGCAATCAACCTGGGCAGTGAAATCAACGACATCATCAACAAGAACGCCAACGATCCAACGCAAGCCATCAACAACTACATGGCCGGTCTCGCGGCGACAAACGCGCACTGGGTCCGGATCGATATCAACTGGGCGCGGATTCAGCCGTCACAAACCACGATCAACATCAACGACCCCAACCCCGGGACCAGCAGCGGATTGAACTGGGGAGTGACGGACACGATCATCCGGGCAGCCCGCAACAATGGCCTTCGGGTACTGGGCCTGATATTGCTTACTCCGCCGTGGGCGGCCAGTTCGAAGTGCTCGAGCAGCTATCAACAAGCGAACGGAGTTTCATCCTGGTTATGCGCACCGGATCCGACGTTTTATACCAATTTTGCCCGTGCCGCGGCCAAGCATTACGGTAGCGACAGCTACGGTGGACAAATCGATGCTTGGGAAATCTGGAACGAGCCGAACTGTGGTATCGATTTCATGCCCCACGATCCGGTGCTGTATACGCAAATCCTGAAAAGCGCCTACCCGGCGATCAAGCAGGCTAATCCTGGAGCCTACGTGTATGCGGGGGGAAGCGCGGCATGTACGACATATCCGAACAATTCGAGCGGCACGCTTCCGTCGAACGGTGTGGTCGGACTCGTCAACTCAACCAATCCGAGTTACCCCGCGCCGACCCAGTGGGATCCGCGCGACTGGCTGGCCGTGATGTACGCGAGTGGCGCGCACGGGTATTTCGATGCGCTGGCTCATCACCCGTACTGCTATTTCGACGACTGGCAATCGGCTCAGGACCAATGTCCCAGCACGACGCTCAACACCACGTTTCCGCAATACTCGAATGCATTCAACATGATGTGGCACACCTTCCCGTCGCCGTCGTATGCGTGGCCGTCGAGTAGTGGCAACTCGTTTTCGAGTTACACGGGAACAAGCTTGCGCGATCAGATGAATACGGCGGGCGATGCCGCGAAGGCCATCGTTCTCACCGAATTCGGTGCACCCACGACCGGTACGGACGGCGCGACCAATTTCACGGGACAATTGGGCGGCTCGTCGACGCAATACACGAATGCCGATTTTCGAACCATGCAGAATGCGCCATTTCTGACGCAAGCGAACCAAGCGCGCGAATATCATGCGCTGATGGCATGGATAGCGCAGCAACCGATGGGAGCATACGGACCGGTGTATGCGTACTGCTATTCCGACATGGCGTTGTCATTGCCGAACAGCACGAACATCTACGAGCCGTATTTCGGCATCGTGACGCTTGGCGCTGCGACGGGGGCCAACGGCACGCCTGGTTCCGCGAAAATCGAGGGCACGTCTCAGGTGAAGTCGAGTCAGTACTATCCCGCGTGGCCTGATTTCGGCATTAATGCCCGTGCGGCGGCAGCGGGCACTACCGGTTACGCGCCGATTGGCCCGGGCTGGTTCAATGCGTTGGGCAAGTAGGCGTATCGAACCGACAGCGGAGTCGCGCGTCCGGATTCGCACTTCACGAATCCGGGCGTGCCGTATCCACTGGCCGAGGTGTCCGATTCGATAAAGAAGATTGATCTGCTTATGGGCGACTGACGATACGCATTGAAGCTTCGATCGCGTCGCCTACTGCGCGCGGCAATGCGCAACGACTTCATCGACCGCACGCTGCACATCGCCGCGCCGGTAGCGCAGCAGTGCGCTGTCGGCGGGATCGGGCTCGTACGACACGACGTTGCCGCGCCCCGTGTAGATCGCGATGTCGGGCAACAGCGGATGCTCCTGGTCGAGCGACGGGACGTCCCGCGGATTGCCCGCCGCGCGGAAGAAGGCCGCGAAGTAGTCGGCGAAGCTGAGGTTCTCGTCGCCGACGAGGTAGGCCTTGCCTGCTTCGCCGCGCTGCAGCGCGCCCCAGATCGCTTCCGACAGCGATTGCGTCGAGATGAAGTTGCTGCCGCCGGCCGGCCCGAACACGGGCAGCCCCGCGAACTGGCCTTGCGCATAGCCGGTGTAGGCAGCGAACATCTCGTTGCGCAGCCCTGGCACCGACCCGACGACGAACGGCGCGTTGACGCTGCAGACGGCGAACGACTGCGTCGCGAGCGCGCGGACACGTTCGTCGGCGAGATGGCGCGAGCGCACGTACGGCACCGTGTCGACGAGCGCCGGCGCGACCTGCGGATAGAAGCTGCCGACCAGCACCGCGCGCTTCACGCCCGCGTCGCGCGCGAGCGCGAAAAAGCGCGGCACCGCGTCGACGTTCGCGCGCTCCCAGTGCGCGGCTTCGTCGGTGCCGGGCGGCAGGTGGCGGATATCGTTGCCGGCCGCGAACACCACCGCGTCGAACGGCGCGAGATCGTCGCGCGTGAAGTTGCCGGCCACGTAATCGCGCAGCAGTACATCGAACTGCGCGAGTGCGCTGCCGGGGGCGGGTGGCTTGCGTGCGGCGAGCGTGACGCGGTTGCCCTGCGCGTGCAGGTGCAGCGCGGCATGGCCGCCGATGAGGCCGGTGCCGCCGACGATCAGGATCTTCATGGTGTCTCCGGTAGCGGCGCTTTCGTGCCGCGTGAAATGAACAGGCGGGCGGTGCCGCTCAGAAATTGAAGCCGTTGCCCGTGACGACGGGCATGTTGGTCCAGAAGCCGTTCGGGTCGCGATACCAGCCGGCCGCCGCGAGCGCGCCGCCGTCGACATGCAGCGTCGTGCCGGTGACCCACGCGGCGAGCGGGCTCGCGAGGAACAGCGCGGCACCCGCGATATCGCCGGCCGTGCCGAAGCGCCCGAGCGGGATCCAGCGCGGGATGTGCTCGCGATGCTCGGCCGCGACCATCGCGCTGACGGGCACCTGCGGCGTCTCGGTGGTTTCGGGGGCGATCTGGTTCACGCGAATGCCGGCCGGCCCGAGTTCGAGCGCGAGGCTTTTCGTGAAGCCGGTCAGCGCTGCCTTGAACGACGCGTACACGGTGCAGTTCGGAATGGCGCGAAAGCCTTCGATCGACGACACGCCGACGATGCTGCCGCCCGCGCCGCGCTTGCGCAGCAACGGCAGCATCGCGCGCGTGACGACGAACACCTGGCGCAGGTTCGCGTCGAACAGCCGTGCGATGTCGTCGTCGGTGCAGTCGTCGAACGGTTTCGCGATCTGCAGGAAGTCGCCCACATTGTTGACGAGCACGTCGAGGCCGCCGAAGCGCGCGTCGACGGTTCGTGCGAACGCATCGACCTGGTCGCGGCGCGTGACGTCGACGGTGCCGACGAGCGCGTCGACACCCGCCGCCTCGAGCGCCTGGCGCACGTCCTGCGCGCGGGCCGGGTCGATCTCGGCTACCGCGACGCGCGCGCCGGCCGCGCCGAACGCTTCCGCACACGCACGGCCGATGCCTGCGCCGCCGCCGGTGACCAGCACGGTCTTGCCGTTGAATGAAATCATCGATGAACTCCTTTGAACGGGAGGGCAGTGCGTCGCGTCACAGCGACGACACCAGTTGCGCGTTGTCGATCCGCAGCTCCGCACCGTTCACGAAACGCGATTCGTCGGACGCGAGGAACAGCACGAGATTCGCGACGTCCCGTGGGTCGCACATGCGTGCCATCGGATCGCTGCCGATGCCGAGCGCGGCCGGGTCGAGATCGGGCATCAGCGCCTGCGTCATCGGCGTCCAGATCCCGTCCGGATGGATCGAGTTGCAGCGGATGCGGTAACCGCTGCGCTTGCAGTGCACGGCGACGCTGCGCGCGAGCGCCGTCACCGCGCCTTTCGACCCGGTGTATGCGCACATCATCGGCAGCCCGCCGAGCGCGGCGACCGACGACATCATCACGATCGAGCCCGGCGTGTCGTTGCCCTTCATCGCGCCGATCGCATATTTGCAGCCGAGGAAATAGCCGTCGGCGTTGGTGCGCATCACGCGGCGCCACGTGTCGAGGCTCGTGTCCTCGATCGAGCCGACCGGGCAGATCGCCGCGTTGTTGACGAGCACGTCGAGGCGGCCGAAGCGGTCGAGCGTCGATGCGATCGCCTGTCGCCAGCCGTCCTCGTCGGCGATGTCGTGGCGGACGAACAGTGCGGCGTCGCCGATCTCGCGTGCGAGCGCGCGGCCTGCATCCTCGTCGATGTCGGTCAGCACGACACGCGCGCCTTCGGCGGCGAGCAGCAACGCATCCGCGCGGCCGACGCCGCTTGCCGCACCGGTGACCAGCGCGACCTTGTTTGCGACTCGATTCATGGTCGGTCGTTTTCCCTAGACGTTGAAAGAAGGCGGGCGCTCATGCGGCGCCCGGTGCGCGGCCGGCCTTGATCGCGTCGAGCGCGGCCGTGCCGTAGATCTGCGCGATCGTGTCGTCGACGCGCGGGTTGGTGCGCAGTTCGTGGCCGCCGTCGACCGCGAAACTCTGGCCGGTCACCCAGCCCGACTCGGGGCCCGCGAGATAGCGCACCGCATGCGCGATCGCTTCCGGTTCGCCGAGCGTGCCGAGCGGGATCTGCTCGAGAAAGCTGTCGACGAGCGCGCGATTGTCGAACATCGGCGCCGTTGCTTCGGAGCGCGTGAGGCCCGGGCGCACCGCGTTCACGCGGATCTTCGCGCCGGCCAGTTCCTCGGCCGCGCCGCGCACGAGCGCTTCGAGCGCAGCCTTCGCGGTGCAGTACGCGGACAGCCAGCGGAAATTGATCTGCGCGGCCGTCGACGAGATGCAGACGATCGCGCCGCCGCCGCTGTCGGCGAGCCGCGGCGCGGCATGACGGATCGCGGCGAACGCGCTGTGCAGGTTCAGGTCGATTTCGGCGCGGAAGGTGTCGGCGTCGTGCAGCAGCAGCGGCCGGAAACCCGCACCGCCAACCGTCGGCACGACGATGTCTAGGCGACGGTCGAGCGCCCACGCGCAGTCGAGCGCGGCCTGCAGGTCGCCTTCGTCGCAGGCGTCGCCCGCGTGGATCGCGACGCGGCTGCCGGGCACCGCGTCGGTCAGTTGCCGTTGCGTGCGTTCGAGCGCGTCGCGGCGGCGGCCCATCAGCACGACGGCCGCGCCGTCGGCGACGAGCGCGTGCGCGCAGGCCGCGCCGATGCCGCCGGCGCCGCCCGTGACGAGTGCGGTGCGGCCGTCGAGGGGAGCAGCGGTGCGCATCGTTCAGCCCTCCAGCGGCAGGTCTTGCGACCAGTCGACGTGCAGCGTGCGCGCGGCGAAACGCCACGTGCCGCCGTCGAACACGCAACGGTCGCGATAGCGCAGCCCCCAGTCGAGCTTGCGCTTCACGCCGTCGCGCACGTAGACGTGGCAGGCGACGCCATAGGTCTCGACGTCGGCCTCGCCGCCGTCGAGCGTCACGAGCTGGTTGTGCACGTGATGCTGGGTCGCTTCGTAGCGCTCGATCACGCGCATGCCCGTCACGATCGCGTCGCGATCGTCGAAGCGGAAGCCGGGCCCGGCGAGCTGCGCATCGGGCGTGAAGAGGGCGGTGAGTCGCGGCCAGTCGCGCCGGTCGACGGCTTGCGCGTAGCGGCACGCCAGTTCGTACAGCGCGTGGCGGGGATTCGAATCGGTCATGCAGGGCTCCCGTGGAAGAACGGAAAGAGTCGGCCGCGCCGCGAGTGCGGACGCGGCGGCATTGCGACGTCGAGGCGAAGGTTCGCATCGGACCGATGGCGACTCATCATCCATACGGAGCAGGGCGAGGGTCGGGGAAAACACCGGGGCCGGGCGCCGCGTGCCGCACGATCGCGCCCGGATGGTGCGGCGCAGCGGCCGGCGTGCGACAGTCGTCTGACGATTGGCGCGGGCGGCCGGGACTGGCGCGCAACGCGCCGCGTCTCCTCCGCGTGTACGAAGCCATCGCGCACGATGCTGCGATGCGACACGCCGTGCGCCCGTCGCTCAGCGTTTGCCCCTAGTCGAAATGGACGATGGCCGACGGCCGGGCGCTGGCTACCGTGCAGTCATCCGGTGCCGCATGCGATGCACGCCGGACACGAACCGCACCAGCGGACAACCGGAGGGGACGACGATCATGAGACTGACGACTCGCAAGCTATGCGTACTGGCGATGGGCACGTTCGCTGCCATGGCGATGGCGCGATACGGCGCCGATCAGGTTCCGTCGCCGCCGTATGCGGCCGGCATCCTGCAATGCCGCTCGGTCGACGCGAACGGGCTGCCGGTCGGCTGCGTGCCGATCGATCCGTCGCACTTCGGGTTCGCCGCGCTGCGCGGCATGTGACGTCCGCGCGGCTACGCGCCGCGCAGGCCGGCAGCCGTGGCGGCGCGATGGCGTACCAACGCTCTTCGCCACGGCCACGTCGCAATCATCGCGCGGGCCGATCCCGTTTGATGCGGGTCGCGGCTTCAACCGGGCACGGGACGCCTGCGTCGTGCACGCGCCCCGTCGCACGCCCGATCCGGCATTCAGGCATTGCGGCGGCAACGTCGGCAACGGGCCGCCTGTCGGCCCTCACCGCGTCCGCGGCTTTCCATCGCTTCCCTCAGGTTTCCTACACGCTGACCCATTCCTCATGTCATCCGACTATTCCCTGACTCACCCCCTGAACATTCGCGACGTGCATCGCTGGGATGCCGAACACGATGTCGTGATCGTCGGCTTCGGCGCGGCCGGCGCCTGTGCGGCGATCGAAGCCGCGCGCGCCGGCGCCGACACGTTGATCGTCGAGCGCGCGTCGAGCTACGGCGGCACGAGCGCGCTGTCGGGCGGCGAGATCTACCTCGGCGGCAGCGGCGGCACGCCCGCACAGCGGCAGGCCGGCTTTACCGACGACACCGAGGATCTGTACCGCTACCTGATGCTGGCCGGCGGGCGCGACGCCGACGAGGCAAAGGTGCGGCTCTACGCGAACGAAAGCCTGGCGCACCACGACTGGCTCGTCGAGCAGGGCCTCACGTACAAGAACACGTTCATTGCCGAGCGGATCGTCGAACCGGAGACCGACGATTGCCTGATCTGGTCGGGCAGCGAGGAAGCCTGGCCGTTCAGCGAGGCCGCGAAGCCGTGCCCGCGCGGGCACACGCCGCAATGGCCGGGCTGGGGCGGCGGGCAGATGCTGATGCGCGTGCTGGCCGAACGCGTGGCGGCGCTCGGCGTCGCGACGCGTTACGACACGCGCGCGCTCGCATTGATCGTCGACGACGACGGCGCGGTGCGCGGCGTCGTGCTGCGCGCGTATGGCGAGACGGCATGCGTGCGTGCGCGTCGCGCGGTGATCCTGTGCGCGGGCGGTTTCGCGATGAATCGCGACATGGTGCGCCGCCATGCGCCGCAGTTCCTGCGCTCGGATGAACCGATCGGCAGCCCCGGCGACGACGGCTCGGGCATCCTGCTCGGCCAGAGCGCGGGCGGCGCGGCGATCCACATGGACCAGGGTTTCGTCAGCCTGCCGTTTTACGCGCCCGAATCGCTGATCCGGGGAATCTTCGTGAACGCGCGCGGCCAGCGCTTCATCAACGAGGACGGTTATCACGGCCGCACGGGCCATCACGCGTTCCACCAGGCCGGCGACCGCATCTACCTGCTCGTCGACCAGGCGACGTACCGCGAGCCGCCCGCGATTGCGCGGATCGGCATCGCGGCGGCCGGCGAAACGTGGGAGGAAGTCGAACGCGACCTGCAGATGCCGGCCGGCACGCTGACGGCGACTGTCGACGTCTACAACCGCCATGCTGCCGAAGGCGCCGATCCGCTGTTCCACAAGGCCGGGAAATGGCTGCAGCCGTTGATCGAGCCGCCGTTCGTCGCGCTCGATTGCCGGATCGACTACGCGTTCTATCCGCACTTCACGCTCGGCGGGCTCGACACGTTGCCGACCGGGCAGGTGGTCGACGCGGCACGCGCGCCGGTGGCGGGGCTCTATGCGGCCGGCCGCACGACCTGCGGGCTGCCGCGCTGGGGCGCCGGGTACAGCTCGGGGTTGTCGCTGGCTGACGCGACGTTCTTCGGCCGGCAGGCCGGCCGTCACGCCGCGCAGGCGGGGTGCGACGCGCTGCGCAACGCCGCGTAGCGTTGACAGGGTGGAAATGAACGACGCCCCGGGCAATCGTCTTGCCCGGGGCGTCGTCGTTTCGGGCACCCAAGTGCCCAGGTGCTTGAGCGGTTCAGCGGCTCAGCCGCTAAGCCGCCAACCGGGCCAACCAGGCCAACCCGCCGTCAGCCGAGGTCGAGCGCGTTCGTGAGATCGCCCGGCGGCGTCGCGCCGCGCGCGGCGAACGCCTTGTTGCGCGCGACCACGCCGTCGAGCGGCGCGAGCCCGTGCACGCGGCTGATGAAGCGCAGGATCGAGTTCGTGTCGTACAGCGTGTGATCGACGAAACCCTTCTTCGCGAACGGCGAGATCACGAGCGCCGGAATCCGTGAACCGGGGCCCCAGCGGTCGCCCACCGGCGGCGCGACGTGATCCCACCAGCCGCCGTTCTCGTCGTGCGTCATCACGATCACGGTGTTGTCCCATTGCGGCCCGCGCCGGATATGGTCGATCACCGTCGCGATGTGACGGTCGCCGGATTCGATGTCCGCATAACCCGCATGCATGTTCAGGTTGCCCTGCGGCTTGTAGAACGTGACGGCCGGCAGGCGGCCCGCGTCGATGTCGGCGATGAAGTGGTTGGTCGACGGCTCGTCGCCGAGCCCGGCGTCGCGCAGGTGCTTGCTGCGCGCCTCGGTGCCGGGCGCGTAGTTCGCGAAATAGTTGAACGGCTGGTGGTGGTACTGGAAATCGGGCACGGTGCCCGTGTCGCGATGCTCGAGCGCGTACTGCCACGCGCCGCTGTACCACGCCCAGTCGATGTTCTTTTCCGACAGGCGGTCGCCGATCGTCGCATAACCCTGCGGCGGCATCACGCGATGGTCGGCCGGGTCCGCGTACGCGGCATTGCCTGGGTCCGGCGGCGGCACGTAGCTCGGCTGATACGGCGGCGCCATCGTGTTCACGCCATAACCGTCCGGCGTCAGCGGGCCGTCGCCCGCGAACTTCGGCGGGCCGTCGAGCGCGGACGCGGGCGAATCGTCGGCGAGCTTCAGGCGCGTACCGGCCGGATCGTCGCCTTCGACCTTCGACAGCAGTTTCGCCGCATGCGGATGCTTGTGCGCGTCCGGATACAGCGGCGGCTGCGCGGAGATCAGGAACATGTGGTTCATCCACGAACCGCCGAAGGCCGCCATGAAGAAGTTGTCGCACAGCGTGTATTGCCGCGCGAGGTTCCACAGCCGCAGCGTGTCGGCCGAATTGCGGTAATGGCCCATCACGAGACCGCCCGAATCGGCCCACGCGGCGAACTGGTCGTTGCGGCCGCCCGCGATCTGCATCTGGTTCTGGTAGAAGCGGTGCCACAGGTCGCGCGTGATCACGCCGTTCGGCAGCGGCTTGCCCTGCGCGTCCGTGATCTGGAACGGCGCGTTCGGCAGCTTGTCGATGTCGCGCTCGGCGATCGCGTAGCGCTTGCCGCCCACTTCCTGCGCCTGCGGCACGAGCCCGCCCCAGATCTTCGGCAGCACGGGCAACGGCGTCTTGCCGTCGCGATCGAGCTGCTGCGCGTGCTCGGGCCGCACCTCGCTCAGCGGATGGCTTACGCCCGGGAAATCGCCGTACAGGTTCGCGAAGCTGCGGTTTTCCGCGTAGATCACGACGATGTGCCGCACACGCTGGCGCAACGCTTCGTCGACGCGCAGGTCGGCGGCGGAACGCGGCGCGCCGGTGGTTTCGCAGCCGCTGAGCGCGACACCCGCACCGAGCGCGGCAAGGCCGCCGAGCACGCGGCGGCGGTCGGGATCGGCGGGAAGGTCGTCGGGGCGATCGGGGGTGTCGTTCACGTCGTGGGTTCCTCGAATGGGCGGGTGGACGGGGCGTGATGCACGGCGGTGCCGCACAGGCTGCCGTGCCGAACGATGGAAGGCAACGGCCCGTATGGCGTATCGGCGCGTGCGATGCATCTGTCACAAAAATGTCACGAACGCGACTATAACGCGGCAACGGGGGCGGATGAAAGGTGTTTGTCGGACGATTCCCGTCGCGCCGCGAGCGATGCGCGACGCACTCGCGCGAACTAGACTTGAATAAGGGGCGGCGCGTCGCGGCGTGCCGCCCGGGCGAGGATTGCCCGGCGATGCCGGCCGACGGCGTTGTCGCGGCATCGTTGATGCGCAGGAGCGAGGCGAGATGGCACGCATGACTACCGCTGCCGCATGGCCGCCGATGCCGCGCGCGGGCTGCGCGCGCAGCCACGCACGTCCGCTGTGCCGCGGCAGAGCAGCGTAGCGTCGCGCGCACGTCCGGCCGGATGCCATGGACAGGAAATTCGACTACCCGGGATTGCTGATCGCGGCGGGCTTCTTCGTGCTGTTCGCCGCGCAGTTGCTGATGCTGCGTCCGTCGTCGGCGTCGATCGCGTACAGCGATTTCCACCGGCTCGTCGCCGCACGGCTCGTCGACGATCTCGAAGTCGGCCCCGCGTCGATCTCGGGCACGCTGAAGATGCCGCAGGCCGGCGCGATGCTGCCGGCGTCCGACGCCTCGGCCGTGCAGCAGGCCGGCGCGCCGTGGCGGTTCACGACCAACCGCGTGAGCGACGAACACCTGACCGACACGCTGACCACGGCCGGCATCCGCTATCACGGCACGCCCGACACGAGCTGGATGGCATCGCTTGCCTCGTGGCTGCTGCCGCTCGTGCTGTTCGTGTTCATCTGGAACATGATGCTGCGCAAGCGCGGCGGGCTGCAGGATTTCACCGGGATGGGCAAGAGCCGCGCGCGCGTGTACGTGCAGCAGGAAACCGGCATCACGTTCGACGATATCGCGGGCATCGACGAAGCCAAGGCCGAGCTGCAGCAGCTCGTCGCGTTCCTGCGCAATCCCGACCGCTACCAGCGGCTCGGCGGCAAGATCCCGAAGGGCGTGCTGATCGTCGGCGCGCCGGGCACCGGCAAGACGCTGCTCGCGCGCGCGGTGGCCGGCGAGGCGGCCGTGCCGTTCTTCTCGATCAGCGGCTCGGCGTTCGTCGAGATGTTCGTCGGCGTCGGCGCCGCGCGCGTGCGCGACCTGTTCGAGCAGGCGCAGCAGAAGGCGCCGTGCATCGTGTTCGTCGACGAGCTCGACGCGCTCGGCAAGGTGCGCGGCGTCGGCCCGATGTCGGGCAACGACGAACGCGAGCAGACGCTCAACCAGTTGCTCGTCGAGATGGACGGCTTCCAGGCCGGCTCCGGCGTGATCATCATGGCCGCGACGAACCGGCCGGAGATCCTCGATCCCGCGCTGCTGCGGCCGGGCCGCTTCGATCGCCACATCGCGATCGACCGGCCCGACGTGAACGGCCGCCGGCAGATTCTCGGCGTGCATGTGAAGCGCGTGAAGCTCGCGGCCGACGTCGATCTCGGCGAGCTGGCATCGCGCACGCCGGGCTTCGTCGGCGCCGATCTCGCGAACGTCGTCAACGAGGCCGCGCTGCATGCGGCCGAACTCGGCAAGCCGGCGATCGGGATGGCCGACTTCGACGAGGCGATCGATCGCGCGCTGACGGGCCTCGAACGCAAGAGCCGCGTGATGAACGCGCAGGAGAAGCTGACCATCGCGTATCACGAGGCCGGCCATGCGCTCGTCGCGGAAAGCCGCGCGCATTGCGACCCGGTGAAGAAGGTGTCGATCATTCCGCGCGGCGTGGCGGCGCTCGGTTATACGCAGCAGGTGCCGACCGAGGATCGCTACGTGTTGCGCCGGAGCGAACTGCTCGACCGGATCGATGCGTTGCTCGGCGGGCGCGTTGCCGAGGAGCTCGTGTTCGGCGACGTGTCGACGGGCGCGCAGAACGATCTCGAACGCGCGACCGCGATGGCGCGCCACATGGTCATGCAGTACGGGATGAGCGAAAAGATCGGGCTCGCGACGTTCGACGACGGCGATGTGCGCCAGGGCATGCCCGGCGCGTGGCATGCGGGCGACGGGCGTTGCAGCGAGCACACCGCGCGGATGATCGACGACGAGGTGCGCACGCTGCTCGCCGATGCGCATGCGCGGGTCGCGATGACGCTCGGCGAGCGCCGCGATGCGCTCGAACGCATCGCGCGACGGCTGCTGCAATCCGAGGTGCTCGAGCGCGAAGCGCTGCAGGCGCTGATCGACGGGCGCGTCGAACCGTCGTCCGCGACGCCGGCTGCACCGGCTCCGGACGATGAAGCCGGCGCACGCGGCGGCGCGATCGAAACGGAGCACGCGTCCGCGGTCGAGCGCGATTTCGTCGCATACGGGCCGCCACGCGAACCCGAGCGCTGAAGGTGCCGCGAACCTGCGGGCGGCGCGCATCGATGCGACTGCGTGCCGGCATTCCTTTCCCAGTTGATCCGCGCGGAGTCGCCATGAGCGAGGCGCACATATCGGTCGATGTCGCGCAGCAGGCGCGCTTCTGTTTCGAAGTGGTGTTTGCCGGCACGACGCTGTCGCCGGTGCTCACCGACGAACCGCCGCCGCTCGGCGAAGGACGCGGGCCGAACCCGATCCGGTTACTGGCCGCGGCGGTCGCGACCTGTCTCGCGGCGAGCCTGCTGTTCGCGCTGGAAAAGCAGCATGTCGATCCGCAGCCGATTGCCGCACACATCGATGTCGACATGGTGCGGAACGAAGCGGGCAGGGTGCGCGTGGGCGCGATGTCGGTACGGCTGTCGATCGGCAGGACATGGGCCGATCTCGCGGCGGCGACGCGCGTGCTCGATCAGTTCGATGCGTACTGCGTGCTGACGGATAGCCTGCGAGAAGGCATACCGGTGTCGGTCGACCTGTGCGATGCGAGCGGCGCGGCGCTCGAATTCGCGGCGACGGACGCGTGAGCGCGCGTCAGGATTCGGCTGCGGCCGCGACTTCGGCCGCTTCGGCGAGTGCGTCGAGAAAGCGCGTGCGCCACCAGTGCACGTCGGTCTTGCGCACGATCGCCATCAGCGCCGCATGACGCTGGCGGCGTTCCTCGAGCGGCATCGCGAGCGCACGCTGGATCGCCTGCGCGGTGCCTTGCGTGTCGTACGGGTTGACGAGCAGCGCCGACTTCAGCTGCTCGGCCGCGCCGGCAAAACGCGACAGCACGAGCACGCCCGGATCGGCCGCGTCCTGCGCGGCGAGAAATTCTTTCGCGACGAGGTTCATCCCGTCGCGCAGCGGCGTGACGAGCGCGACGCGGCTCGCGCGATAGAGGCCCGGCAGGCGCTTGCGCGCGACGGTGCGGTGAATGTAGCGCATCGGCATCCATTCGAGTTCGCCGTAGTCGCCGTTGATCGCGCCGCACAGGCTGTCCATCTCGCGCCGCAGGTCGTCGTATGCGCCGAGATCCTCGCGGCTCGGCGCGGCGATCTGGATCAGCGTCGCGCGGTCGCGGTTCTCCGGATACTGTTCGAGCAACTCGCGGAACGCATGCACGCGCTGCGGCAACCCCTTCGTGTAATCGAGCCGGTCGACCCCGACCAGCAACTGGCGGCGCGAGTATTCGTCGCGCATGCGTTCGAACATGTCGAGGCCGTCGCGGTCGCGCGCGAGCGACTCGAACTCGTCGACGTTGATGCCGATCGGGAACGCGCCGGCCGACAGCGTGCGGCCGAATGCACGCAGCCGGCCGTCCGGCAGCCGCGCGGCGCCGGCTTCCGCTTCGACGTAATGCTCGAAGTGGAGCAGATCCGACTCGGTCTGGAAGCCGACGAGGTCGTACGCGAACAGCGAGCGCATCAGCCATTCGTGTTCCGGGATCGCGGCCATGATCGGCGGCGGCGGCATCGGGATGTGCAGGAAGAAACCGATCGGATTCGTACAGCCCATCGCGCGCAGCTCGGCGGCGAGCGGAATCAGCTGGTAGTCGTGGACCCAGATGGTGTCGTCGGGACGCAGCAGCGTGCGCAGCTTGCGCGCGAACAACTGGTTCACGCGCCGGTAGCCGTCGGCGAAGCGGCGGTCGAACTGCGCGAGATCGAGCCGGTAGTGAAACACCGGCCACAGCACGTTGTTCGAATAACCGAGGTAGTAGGCGTCGTAGTCCTGCGGGTCGAGATCGATCGTCGCGAGCTGGATGCCGCCGACGTTCTGGATCTGCACGTCGTCGCCATGCGCGGGCTGGTCGTCGCTGCCGCGCAGCTTTCCGCTCCAGCCGAACCAGACGCCGCCGGATTCCTGCAGGCTGTCTTTCACGGCAACGGCGAGCCCGCCGGCTGCGGCTTTACGGGGATCTGCAATGCGATTGGATACGACGACGAGTCGGCTCACCAGCTCTCCTGACGATTGTTGGGGGAAGGTTCGTGCGGCCGTGGCGCGAGAAGCTGACGCCGCCATCGGCTCGCGGTGCGCGAAGCGATGAGGCCGCAATACGATCGGACGGGAGTCAGGGCACGCGATTCGCCGTCCGAACGCGGAGTGCTTTTTTAAGCATACTCGTCATTCGTTCGATTTAAAAGTCTGCGTCGGCGAGCGATGTGCGTGCGAACGCGGCGTTATCTCCATGTCGCCGGTGTGGCAACGCGCGATACAGGGCCGGGATCGAAACTTGCGCAACGCTGCAAACGCGGCGTGCCGGATGGCATGCGGAGGACGGGCATCGCGCGCGATCGTCCGTGACGATGCGCGTTTCCGGATAGGCGCACGATGCCGCGCCGGTCGGTAGAAACGACCGGCGACGACGCGGCTGCGCCGATGCGCGAGCTACACGCGCGCGTGCAGCGAACCGGAAAAGGAGACGTGCGACGCGCGCGCGCGAACGGATCGAGCCGGACGTTGACGATGCACGGCCCATCGCGCGGTATGCGCAAGCGTGACGCAGGCAGACCGGCGAATCAGCGTGCGCATCGTCGTCTCCTTGCGGTATCCGCTACGCGGCAGCCGGTTGCCAGTGATGCGCGGCGGGTTCTTGCGCGTGCGTGCCCGACGACGTCACGTGCGTGCCGGACGGCATCCGGAACGCGGCAACCGTTTCGGACAGCTCGCGACCTTGCGCCTCGAGCGACTTCGATGCGGCCGCGGCCTGCTCGACGAGCGCCGCGTTCTGCTGGGTCGTCTCGTCCATCTGCGTGATCGTCAGGTTCACCTGGTCGATGCCGCGGCTCTGCTCGGCCGATGCGGCCGCGATCTCGCCCATGATGTCCGTCACGCGCGCGACGGCCTGCGTGACGTCCGACATCGTCTTGCCGGCTTCGCCGGCGAGCGCCGAGCCGTCGCGGATCGTCTGCACCGACGCGGTGATCAGTTCCTTGATCTCCTTTGCCGCCGTCGACGAGCGTTGCGCGAGACTGCGCACCTCGCTCGCCACGACCGCGAAGCCGCGGCCCTGTTCGCCCGCGCGCGCGGCTTCGACGGCTGCATTCAGCGCGAGGATGTTGGTCTGGAACGCGATGCCTTCGATGATGCCCGTGATGTCGGCGATCTTCGACGAGCTCTGGCCGATTTCCGTCATCGTGTCGACCACGCGGCCGACCACCGAGCTGCCGCGATGCGCGACATCCGACGCATTCGCGGCGAGCGCGCTCGCCTGTTGCGCGTTCTCGGCATTCAGCCGCACCGTCGACGTGAATTCCTCCATCGTCGCGGCGGTTTCCTGCAACGACGCGGCCTGTTCCTCGGTGCGCTGGCTCAGGTCGAGGTTGCCCGACGCGATCTCGCTCACGGCATGCGCGATGCTGTTCGATGAATCGCGCACGCGGCCGACAATGCCGATCAACCGCTCGTTCATCGTCCGCAGCGCTTCGAGCAGGTCGCGGGTTTCGTCATTGCCGCTGACGTGGATGCGACTGCCGAGATCGCCGTTCGCGACCGTGCGCGCGACGTCCACGGCCGAGCCGATCGGCACCGTGATCTTGCGCGTCAGCCACAGGCTGCCGCAGGCCGCGAGCGCGACCGCGATCAGGCAGATGCCGGCCAGCAGGTTGCGCTCCATCGCATAACGATCCGCGAATTGCTGGGCGATCGCGAGTTCGCGTTCATGCGTATAGGTCGCGTAGGCATCGGTCGCACGCACGAGCTGCGCGAGCAGCGGGCGGCAGTTGTCGTCGATGTCCGCGGTCGCCTCTTCTTTCTTGCCGGCCTGCGCGAGTCCGACGATACGCAGCGCGACGGGCCCGTAGCTGGATTCGATGCGGGCGATGTTGTCCACCAGTTCGCGCGCGCGATCGGAGGTGTCGGTCGCGTTCGCCATCATCTCCTTGAGCTTCGCGAGATGTTCCTGCACGTCCTTGTGCGCCTGGTTCACCTCGGCCAGTTCGAACTCGAGATCGGACGGTTTGGTCACGAGCACGATGTTGCGCGCGGCGATCGCGCGCCGGTCGACCGCGGTTCGGATTTGCGCGGACTGGTTCGCCCGCGCGTTGATGCCGTTCATGTAGCGGGAAAACTCGGCGTTCGTATCGGATAGCGCCTTGAGTGCCACGCCCGACACGATCACGACGACCGCGGCGAGCAGGCCGAAGCCGCCGAGGAGTTTTGTCTTGATGCTCATTCTGGCGATATTCACGTTGTGCCCCTGCGCGTGTGGTTGGTGAATTGAATTTATTGTTCGACCAGATACGGGCTCGTGCCGGCATTAACGGGTATACGGAATGATTCTTTACCCTTCGAAAACCCTGATATTAGTTTTTTTAGCGCTGGAATCCTTTTTGGGCGGGTTTGCTCGAACCGGGGCAGCAAGAACCGAGGCGCCCGTGATTCAAAGGTTTATACGTGGAATTTGAAACCGGTTTTATCGGGCGACGCAAAAGAGATATTTTTGCTAATAATTGTCTGATGAATTGGCTTCTATTTATGAGTGAATAAAACGAAATTCCCTCGCGCTCTAATTGGGGAGGGAACCGGTGCGCGTCGTCGGTATGTATGCGCGATGGGCGGAATTGTCCGGAAAGCGGAAATTCGTGGCGGAGTGGAGGCGCCGCAAGGCGGCCCGCGGCGGGCGCCGCGGGCCATGAGAGGGTCAGAACGTGGTGCGCAACCCGGCCATCACGCTGCGGCCGCCTTCCGGCGCGAGGCCGCGCACGACCGAGGTCGAATAGCGGATTTCCTGGTTCGTCAGGTTGTCGCCGCGCAGGTACGCGAGCCAGTGCGTCGCACCGACGCGGAACTTGTAGGTCAGCATCACGCCGAGCGACGTGTAGCCGTCCGTCGAAAAGTCGTTGTCGGGCACGCGATGCTGCGACCACGCATGCGTGACCTGCGCGCGCGCACCGAACGGGCCGTAGCCGTAGTCGGCCGCGAGTGTCGCGCGCAGCGGCGCGATGCGCGGCAGCGGCTGGCCCGTATCGACGTTGCGTGCGTGCGTGTAGTCGGCCGTCAGCTCCAGGTCGACCGTATGGCCGCGCCGCGCGAAGGCGCGCCACTTGCCGTCCGCCTCGATGCCGTAGAACTCGGCGCGCACGCCACGGTAGATCGCCTCGTTGAGCGAACCATCGGTACCGGGCGCGACCGGTTCGCCGTCGTCGTTCACCACGCGGCCCGTGTTGTACTCGGTCAGGTAGTTCGAGAAGCGGTTGTAGAACACGCCGACACTGCCGCGATTCGGCCCGCTCGTGTAGCGCAGCGACAGGTCGGTCGACACGGCCTTTTCCTTCGACGCGTTCGGGTTGCCGATCAGGAACTGGCCGGTCGCATCGTGCGGGCCGTTCGAATACAGCTCGTAGAAGGTCGGCGCGCGTTCGGTGTAGGCGACGTTGGCCGCCACCGACCACACGGGCGTCAGCGAGAACAGCGCGCCGGCCGAGACGCTGCCGGCATTGAAGTCGCGCGGCTGCGCGCCCGCGAATTTCTCGACGCCGGCCGGATCGGGATCGACCTTCACGTGCTCGAAGCGCCCGCCGAGGCTCAGCTTGAGCGCCGGGACGACCTGCCATTCCTCGAGGCCGAACAATGCGACGCTGTTCGTGCGCGTGGACGGCACGAGCAATTCGTCACCGAGCGCCGAAAACGTGTTCTGGCCGAACTGCACGCCGATCGCGCCTTCGAACGGGCCGATCCTGCGATGCCGCGCCTCGATGCGCGCCTCGTAGCCGCGGTTGCGAAAGGTGGTGGCCGTCTCGCCGTTGTCGACTTCCTTGTGGCGATAGTCGGTGTACGCGAAGTCGAATTTCAGCTTCGTGAACGGCCCGCTCAGGTTGCGTATCTCGGAGGCGAGCGCGAGCCGTTCCTGGCGCATCCGCAGGCGCACGTCGTCCTCGGCGACGGAGCCGTAGTTCGACTCGTAGCCGCTGTACGACAGGCCCGCGAAACCGTCGGCCCACGTGTACGACGCGCCGACCGCGCCGCCATGCACGCGGCCGTCGCTGTTCGGCACGTTGCCGTACGGTTGCGGCGTGTCGGGGCCGTCGATCGCGCGTTGCTGGCTGCTGCGCGCGTAGCCGGGAATCCGCAGCTTGCTCGTTTCGCGGTCGAACGCGTCGACATGGAACGCGAAGCGGCCGTTGCCGCCTTCGACCTGCGCGGCGCCCGCGCGCACCGAATTGGCGCCGCCGTAGCGCGCGTCGAGCGCGCCCGTCACGCCTTCGATCGCCTCGCGTGGAATCCGGTTGTCGATCGTGTTGACGACGCCGCCCACCGCATTGCCGCCGTACAGCAGCGCGGCCGGCCCGCGCACGATTTCGACGCGCTCGATCGACAGCGGATCCTGGGGCACCGCATGGTCGTATGACAGCGACGACGCGTCGTAGGCCGCGACGCCGTTCTGCAGCAGCCGGATCCGGTCGCCGTCCATCCCGCGGATGATCGGGCGGCCGACCATCGGCCCGTAGGTGGTGGTCGATACGCCGGGCAGCCCGTTCAGCGTCTCGCCGAGCGAATCGGCCTGGCGGCGCGTCAGCGCGTCGCCGGACAGTTGCGCGGTCGGCGAGATCAGGTCGGTGTCGCCGAGCGGGTTCGCGGTCACGAAGATCGGCGCGAGCGCAGTGGTTTGCGGCGATGTCGGCGACGCGGGCGCATCGGCCTGCGCGTGCGCGACGGCGGCGAACAGCATCAGCGAGACGGGCGAGAGCGGGCGAAGCGGTAGACGAGGGAGGTCGCGCATGGTCGGTGAATCAATTGAAATGGGTTGGAGTTCGATCGGAAGGCGAGCCATGCGGGTCACGGCTGGATACGATATATTGTTGCGTCTGTGGCGCGCAATGACCCGTCTGGATATGACTCGGCGTAACCCGGCCACCCGGATGAAACGGTTTCAGGTGGGCGAGATCACGAAATGATATGTTATATCATTTCAAACTCCAAGCGAAACGGCGGTCTGTCACAGGGTTTCCGACAAACGGCTGAAATGGCTGCGAAAGCAGAGGCGGGCCGTCGACCCGGCGGCGCAGCGGCGGTTTGCGCCACGCGTCCCACCATGAATCCGCCACCGGCGCGCACGATTCCTGCCCCGTTGACGCGTATCAATGCGTTCCGGTTTCGAGCCCGGATACTGGCGCGGTCATCGACCAGACAGGAGCGACGCATGACTCAAACCATGAAAGCGGCCGTGGTGCACGCGTTCGGCGAACCGTTGCGCATCGAGGAAGTGCCGATTCCGACGCCGGGCCCTGGACAGATCCTCGTCAACATCAAGGCGACGGGCGTCTGCCATACCGACCTGCACGCAGCCGACGGCGACTGGCCCGTGAAGCCGACGCTGCCATTCATTCCCGGACACGAAGGCGTGGGTGTCGTCGCGGCGGTCGGCGCGGGCGTCACGCACGTGCGCGAGGGCGACCGCGTCGGCGTGCCCTGGCTCTACACCGCATGCGGCCACTGCGAGTACTGTCACACCGGCTGGGAGACCCTCTGCCACGGGCAGCAGAACACCGGTTATTCGGTCAACGGCAGCTATGCGGAATACGTGCTGGCCGATCCCGATTACGTCGGCCATCTGCCGGCGCAGGTCGCGTTCGACGAGATCGCGCCGATCCTATGCGCGGGCGTGACGGTCTACAAGGGCATTCGCGTCACCGATACGCGCCCGGGCCAGTGGCTCGCGATTTCCGGTATCGGCGGGCTCGGCCACGTGGCCGTGCAATACGCGCGTGCGATGGGCCTGCACGTCGCGGCCGTCGACATCTCGCCCGACAAGCTCGCACTCGCGCGCGAGCTGGGTGCCCAGCTGACGATCGATGCGTCGATCGACGATCCCGCGAAGGTGATCCAGAAGGAAATCGGCGGCGCGCACGGCGTGCTCGTCACGGCCGTGTCGCGCAGTGCGTTCGCGCAGGCGCTCGGGATGGTACGGCGCGGCGGCACGGTGGCGCTCAACGGTTTGCCGCCGGGAGATTTCCCGTTGCCGATCTTCTCGAGCGTGCTGAACGGCATCACGGTGCGCGGGTCGATCGTCGGCACGCGGCGCGACCTGCAGGAGTCGCTCGATTTCGCGGCGGACGGGCTGGTGCGCGCGCATATCCATCGCGACCGGCTCGGCAACATCAACGACATATTCGCGCGGCTGCGCGAAGGGAAAGTCGACGGTCGTATCGTGCTCACCGACATGCACTGACGCGCATTCGGCCCGCTGCCGCGACGCGACGGACGTCGCGGCAGCGCTGCGCTCACGCGTGCATCACGGCGCGAAGAACACGTCGGTGCGGTTCGTCAGGTTGCCCGCGTTGGTCTGCACGAAGAACGGGTGGAACGACGACGAAGGCATCACGTCGAGCCCCTGGTAGTCGCCGATGAAGAAGCCTTCCGCGTTCGGCGCGAGCTTCAGGTCGAACGGGCCGCCGACGCGCCGCTCGTCGGCGAACGTCGTGCCGCCGTCATGCGAGATCTTGCGCCAGAAACCGGTCGGCAGCGTCGTCGTGTTGCCGGCCTGCAGGTCACGGAAGTCGTAGTAGGTGACCATCACGGCGCCCGTGTTGTCGACGCGCACCGACGGATTGAACGCAGGGCGCCCGGTCGGCGTGTTCAACTGCTGCGGCGTGCTCCACGTCGCGCCGCCGTCCTTCGACGTCGATACGGCGATCTCGTCGTACGTGCCGCCGTTGAAGCGGCTGTCCTGCCACACCACGTAAAGCTGCCCGGATGCCGGATCGATCGCGGGTTCCGGAATGATGTCGCCGGTGCGCACGGGCTCGCCGGTGTTCGGATCGGTGACGCCGACCGTCTGCAGCCCCGCGATCACCTGCGGTTTCGTCCACGTCGCGCCGTCGTCGGTCGACTTGATGAACGCGACCTTGCCTGCCGCCTTGCTGAACGGCGGCTGGATCAGGTCGAAGAAGTCGTAGAGCGTGCCGCTCTTCGGATCGACGACGATCTGGTTGCCGATCGTCTGCTGACGCGACGGCACGTTGACGATGACCTTCGGCGTGCTCCACGTCTTGCCGCCGTCGGTCGTCTTCGAGAACAGCGTCGGCCCGCGGTATGCGTGCGTATGCAGGTTCGCGTACGGGTTGCCGTTCGGCAGTTCGAGGCGGTCCCACACCGCGTAGGCCGTGCCGGCCTTCACCGGGTTCGCCGTCACCGATTCCTTGTCGTTGAAGAACTGCGTCGTCGGTTCGTCGTTCGCGATCAGCACGGCCGGGCTGCTCCAGGTCTGCCCGCCATCGGTCGACACCGACGCGGCCACCGCGTTGGCATTGTTCGACTGGTTGAACGAGATCGATACCGAATACGCGGTGCCGTCCGGCCCGAACGATACCCATGGATCGGACGCGCGCTCGTACTTCAGCCCGCCCGGCGCGCATGCGCTGAACGGCTGCGGCGTGCGGGCCCAGGTCGCGCCCGCGTCGAACGTGTAGCCGGCGACGAGCCCGTGGGCGCCGCCGTTCGACCAGCGGTCCTGCTGCCACACGCCGATCATGTTCATCGGGTTCGCCGGGTTGACCGACAGCCACGGTTCGACCTCGGCGTTCACGTAGTTCGTGCCGGGGCCGCCGATGGTGCAGGCGGAGAACGGGCTCGGGCCGGACACGGCCACGGGGTCGGCATGCGCGGCCGCGGTGGCGGCCATTGCCACGGCCGCCACGGCGGACAGGCGGGTGAGGCGGGTCAGGCCGGTGACAAGCGGGTGGGATACGGTCGAACGTCGCATGGACAGCTCCTCGTTGACGTGCGGCGGCGATGGCGGGCATCGAGCGGCGCGTCGCGCACCGGTACGCGGCGGCAACGAATGCCGTGCCGCGCGTCGGATCGTGTCGTTCAGGAAGCCGTTTCGGTCATCGCAATCCGCGTGTGCTGGATGCCGCCAGCACGTCGGTCAAGACACCTCTTCGTTTTCATTGCTTGTCGGGTGCGTCCACGGAGGCGGACGCGACGGGAAGGCCAGTCCGTGCATACGGCGAATGCGTCGAAGTGGATTGAATGTAGGCGATCGGTATGCGGCGCGGGAGGCGATTTTTTGTAACAGTACGTAGCCGGAAAGCGTTGCCGAAACAGCGCTTCCGGGACGCAAGATTTTCCGCCGGAAAGTTCGGAAACCGAATCGAATGAACGAATCGAAGGCGCGAATCGAAGGCACGAATCGGAATCGCTATCGATTACGCGGATTCGTGCCGATGCGGTGCGCGGTCGGCGCGGTTCAGCGTTCGGCCGGAAAGCGATCCTGCAACGCGTGCAGCCAGCGCGCGACGACGTCGAGTTCGGCATCGGAAAACCCGTCGCACAGCTTGCCGTTCAGCTCGCGCAGCAGCACGCGTGCGCGCTTGAGCGCCGCCTGGCCGTCGTCGGTCAGGTACAGCCGCGTGGCGCGGCCGTCGTCCGAATCGGCGTGACGCGTGATGAGGCCGGCCTTTGCCATGCGGTCGGCGAGGCCCGTCATCGCGGACGGCGCGAGCTGCAGCGCGGCACCGATTTCGCCGATCAGCGCGCCGTCCTGCTTCGCGAGACAGAACAGTGCACCGGCCTGCGCGGCGCTCGCGCGCGTCTCGGTTTCGGCCTTGCGGTCGATCCAGCGCTGCACGCGCCGCTGGCCGATGTTCAACATGAAAAACAGTCGTCGGTCTTCGCTCAAGCTGGGTTCCCGGCTGCAATGGAAAGGGAGGGGCGGCCCGCGGTGCGTGGTGCGTCGAGTGCCCGCGCGAGCCAGTCGGCCACGTCGGGCCACAGCACGGCGCCGGGCCGACTGCGAAAGAAGCCCATGTGCCCGACCGGGCCGCTGCCCGCCGCGCGCGGATCGATCTGGCGGCGTTCGACCGGCGCGCGGGTCAGATAGCTTACCAGCAGGCCGATCGCAGCCGGGTTCGCCCACGGATCGTCGTCGAAGCCGAGCGCGAGAATCGGCAACCGTTGCTTCGCGAAGCGCTCGGCCGCACCGAGCGTCGGATCGTCGAAGAAATAATGCGGCAGCGTCGTCCAGCGGCTCCATTCGCGGAACACGCCGGCCGGCATGTCTTCGCCGAGACCGAGTCGCTTGCCGGGCACGTAGCCGAGCAGCGCCGACATCAGCGGGCCGAGCACACGCAGGATCAGCCGCACCTTCACGCGTTCGGCCGCCTGCGTGATCAGTCGCGTGCTGCCCGCATGCGCGGCGACGAGCACGGCCGCGCGCAGGTGCGGCGTGGCGGCGGACAGCCCGATCGCGTGCCCGCCGACGCTGTGCCCGACCGCCAGCAGCGGCAGCCCTTCATAGGCCTGCCGTGCCCACGCGGTCGCGGCACCCACGTCGAGCTCCATCCAGTCGCGCATGCGGGCCTGCAGCGCACCCAGGCGCGCGGGCCGCGATGCACCGATGCCGCGATAGTTGTAGGTGAGCGCAGCGAAACCACGCTCGGTCAGGAAGCGTGCGAAGCCCGCATACAGCCGCTCCGGCACGGCCGTCGCCGGATGGATCAGCACCAGCGCGCGCGGCGCCGCGTCCGGCGACCACAGCGTGCCGTGCAACGCGTAGCCGTCAGCGGCGGAAAACTCGATGGGTTGGGAGGTCATGGCCGTCCTCGTTCCGGATGGTTATTTCGTATGCGAAATATAGTCCGGGATTTATTTCGCGCACGAAATATCTGTCGAGGATTCATTCGAACCGGGCTCCCGGACGGGCGGCGGGCGGCATCCGGCGATACCGGTCATGTCATAAAACATTTGCATCTTTGCATAGAAGAATATTGCGTTTGTTTCATGGTGCGGATCGACGTATCTTCACCGGTTCCATCCGTTCCGCCGGCCGCCGGGCACGGCGGATCACGTGGCGCCGCGATCGCGCGGGCGCCCGCCAACCTTCCGGGAGATCACGTTGCTGAGCCGAATCGTCACGGCACTCTTGCTGGCGCTTGCCGCGCAGCCAGGCATGGCCAAAGACACCGTCACGCTGCGCGTCGGTGAACAGAACTACTTCAACATCCAGGCGTCGATGGAGGCATCCGGCGTGCTGAAGGACCTGCCTTACACGATCGAGTGGAAGCACTTCCAGGCCGCCGCGCCCGTCGCCGAAAGCCTGAACGGCAACGCGATCGACGTCGGCTTCCTCGGCGATTCCGCGCTGCTCACGCTGGCCGCGCGCGGCGCGCCGGTGAAAGTCGTCGCGGTGTCGCGGCAGAGCCTCGACGGCGTTGCGATCCTCGTGCCGAAGAACTCGCCGGTGCGCACCGTCGCCGACCTGCAGGGCAAGACCATTGCCGTCTGGCGCGGCGCATGGAGCCAGCAGCTCGTGCTGCGCGCGCTCGAACACGCCGGCCTGCGCGCGGATTCGGTCAAGTACGCGTACCTGATGCCGATCGATGCGACCAACGCACTCGCGAACGGCTCGGTCGACGCCGTGTCGCTGTGGGAGCCGTTCGTCAGCACGCTCGCGCTGCGGCAGGGCGCCCGGCCCGTGACGACCGCGCAGGGGCTGATGCCGGCGCTGAGCTTCGTCGCCGCGAACGAGCAGGCCGCAACGGGCAAGCGCGCCGAGATCGCCGATTTCCTGAAGCGCGTGGTGGCCGCACGCCAGTGGGTCGACAGCCATCCGCGCGAGTATGCCGACCTGTGGGCGAAGCGCGCGAAGCTCGAGCCGGACGTCGCGTACCGCTGGCTCAACAATGCGCACCAGCGCGTGGGCCCCGTCGACGACACGGCCGCCAAGGATGCGCAGAACACCGCCGACTTCCTGCACAAGGCCGGCGTGATTCCGGCCGCGTACGACACGGCGAAGCTGCTCGACCGCTCGTATGCGGGCGCGTTCGCCGTGCCCGCGCAGAAGACGGCCGCCGCGCAGTGAGCGTGCCGCAGCGCGCAGCCATTTCCGATCGACAACGACAAGGACCCTCGACATGCCCGTCGACATCATCGGCATGATCACCGCGACGCCCGGCGCGGAGGTCGACGTACCGGGCGGCGCCGCCGTCCAGCCCGACTACGTGCGCCGCTTCGCGCAGGCGCACGAGGCCGCCGGCTTCGACCAGATCCTGGTCGGCCATTTCAGCAACGCGGCGGACGGCTTCATCGTCGCGTCGTTCGCGGCCGCCGCGACCGAACGCATCCGCATCCTGCTCGCGCACCGGCCGGGCGTGATCGTGCCGTCGGCCGCCGCGCGGCAGATCGCGACGCTCGACGTGTTCAGCGGCGGCCGGCTCGCGCTGAACGTCGTGTCGGGCGGCGACGATACCGATCTTCAGCGCGACGGCGATTTCGTGCCGCACGACGCGCGCTATCGCCGCACCGGCGAGTATCTCGACGTGCTGAAACGGATCTGGCAGGCCGACGCGCCGGTCGACCACGATGGCGCGTTCTACCGGTTGCGCGGCGCGTCGCCGCTCGTGAAGGGCGCGCAACGGCCGCATGTGCCGATCTATTTCGGCGGCTCGTCGCCGGCCGCGCTGGCGGTGGCGGGCGAGCATGCCGATGTCTACATGACGTGGGGCGAGCCGCTCGCGTCGGTGCGCGAGCAGATCGCGCGCGTGCATGCGGCCGCCGCGCCGTTCGGGCGTGCGCCGCGCATCAGCGTGTCGTTCCGGCCGATCGTCGCCGATACCGAGGCGGCCGCGTGGGAGAAGGCCGAGGCGATCCGCGAGCGCGTGCGCGCGGCGCGGCTCGCGAACGGCCAGCCGATCGACGGCCACGCGCCGCAAAACGCGGGCTCGCAACGGCTGATGGCCGCCGCCGCGCAGGGCGACGTGCTCGACGAGCGGTTGTGGATGGGCGTCGCGAACCTGACCGGCGCGCGCTGGAATTCGACCGCGCTGGTCGGCACGCCCGAGCAGGTCGCGCGTGCGCTCGGGGCGTATTACCGGCTCGGCGTATCGACGTTCCTGATTCGCGGGTTCGACCCGCTCGACGATGCGCTCGATTACGGGCGCCACCTGATTCCGGCGATTCATGCGCAGGTCGCGGAGCTCGACCGACATCACGCGGCGGTGCCTGCGTAGGCGCATCGCGTCGTTGCGACGCAGGAGGCTGCTTCGGTTCGCCCCGGCATTCCCGTTGCGGGATGCCGGGGCGATGTCATTCGGGTGGTCGATTAGCGAGAGCCTTCAGAACGACGGCAATCCCGGCGGATTGGTTTCCGCCCGCGCGATCGCCTCGCTCTGCAGACCCCAGCGCGCGAGCGCCTGTCCGTAGCGGCCGCTGCCGATCAGCGCGTTTGTCGCCAGCGTCAGCGCGGGCGCGAGCCCGCTGCCGCGCCGCGTCGCGATCGCCACGTCGGCGTTGGCCGGCCAGCCCGCATTGACGACGCCGACACGGCGGATCTTGCCGGTGCGCGCGGCCTCGTACGCGAGCGACGCGTTCGGGTTCAGCTCGGCATCGGCGCGGCCCGACAGCAGCGCGATGCGCGACGTCGCATCGTCGTCGAAATATTGCAGCTCGGCCGGCTTCAGCCCCTGCGCCACGTTGCGCTTGTTCCACTCGAGCAGGATGCGCTCCTGGCTCGTCCCCGCGCCCGTGATGATGCGCAGGCCGGCGATGTCCTTCGGCTCGGCGATCCTCGCGATCGGGCTGCCGGTGCGCACGTAGAAGCCGTGCAGCCCGAGCCGGTAGGTCGTGAAATCGTATTTCTCCTTGCGCTTCTCGGTCACGCCGACGTTCGAGATCACCGCGTCGTACTTGCCGGACGTCAACCCGAGCGGCCAGTCGGCCCATGCGATCGGCACCAGCACAAGCGTGCGGCCGAGCGCGTCGGCGACGAGCTGCGCATAGTCGGGATCGGCGCCGACCACGGTGCGTGCGTCGGTCGCGTAGGTCGATACGGGCGGCGCGTGCGGTGAAATCGCGACCGTGAACGCGTCGTCGCGCACCCAGCGGTAGCCGGCTGCCGCGCGGATCGCCGCGTCGTCGCGTCCGGCACGCACGCGGCCCGCCTGGCGCGGGTCGAGGTCGGCCGTCGCGGTGGCCGCATGCGCCGCGCGCCACGGCAAGCCCGCTGCCGCGACCAGCGCGGCGGTCATGAACTGGCGTCGGTCGGTCATCGTGCGGCCCCTCGGGAGTCGACAGCGGCGCGCATCACAGCACCCGCGACAGGAACGCGCGCGTGCGCGCATGCGTCGGCGCGTCGAGCACGACGGCCGGCGGCCCGGATTCGACGACGCGCCCGCGCTCCATGAACAGCACATTGTCCGCGACTTCGCGCGCGAAGCCGATCTCGTGCGTGACGATCACGAGCGTCGTGCCCGAGCGCGCGAGTTCCTTGATCACGTCGAGCACCTCGTTCACGAGTTCCGGGTCGAGCGCGGAAGTCGGTTCGTCGAACAGCAGTACCTTCGGGCGCAACGCGAGTGCCCGCGCGATCGCGACGCGCTGCTGCTGGCCGCCGGAGAGCTGGCGCGGATACGCATCGGCCTTGTCCGCGAGACCGACGCGAGCGAGCAACGTGCGGGCGATGCGCTCGGCGGCGTCGCGCGTGACGCCGCCGACGGCGACCGGTGCCTCGATCAGGTTCTCGAGCACCGTCAGGTGCGGGAACAGGTTGAAGTTCTGGAACACCATCCCGACGGCGGTGCGCCGCGTCAGCACGTCGCGCTCCTTCAACTCGTAGAGCACGTCGCCGTCGCGGCGATAGCCGATCAGTTCGCCGTCGATGTCGATGAAGCCGTCGTCGACGCGTTCGAGATGGTTGATCGTGCGCAGCAGCGTCGACTTGCCCGAGCCCGACGGCCCGACGATCACGGTCACGCTGCCGCGCGGCGCGACGAACGAGACGTTGTCGAGCACACGCTGCATGCCGAACTGTTTCGATACGCCGTGCACGGCCACTTCGCCGCCGGCGCGTGGCGCGACGGCCACCGTGTCGGCATCGCCTTCGGCGCGCACGAGCGAATCATCGCGGCGGGACCTGACACGCCGCCACAGCACGCCGAGGCGCGCGAGCGCGAACGTGACGACGGATGGCGGCGGGTTGCGCAGCGCGCCGCGCGCATAGTGGCGCTCGACCTGCACCTGGATCGCCGACAGCACGGTCAGGATGATCAGGTACCAGACGGTCGCGACCATCAGCAGCGGAATCACCTCGAGATTGCGGCGATAGATCACCTGCACCGTATAGAACAGCTCCGGCATCGCGAGCACGTAGACCATCGACGTGCCTTTCGCGAGCGAGATCAGGTCGTTGAACGCGGTCGGCAGGATCGCGCGCATCGCCTGCGGCAGCACGATCCGCGTGGTCTGGCGGCCGCGCGGCAGGCCGAGCGCGGCCGCCGCTTCGAGCTGCCCCTGGTCGACCGCGAGAATGCCGCCGCGAATCACTTCCGCGGAAAACGCCGCGTGGTTCAGCGTGAGGCCGAGCACGGCCGCGAGGAACGGGCTGATCAGGTCGGTGGTCGGCGTGTCGAACCATACGATGCTGGTGAACGGCACGCCGAGCCGCACATGCTCGTACAGGTAGCCGAGGTTGTTCAGGATCAGCAGCAGCACGATCAGCGGAATCGAGCGGAACAGCCACACGAAGGCCCACGCGCTCGCCGACAGCAGCCGCGAACGCGACAGCCGGGCCAGCGCGACGAACGCGCCGAGCACGAAGCCGAACACCGCGCCGAGCAGCGTCAGCACCAGCGTGCGCGCGAGCCCCGACAGCACCGGCGGCGACAGGAACCATTCGGCGAACACCGGCCAGCCCCATTGCGGGTTGCCGAGAATCGAATGCAGGACGATCGCGATCAGCGCGACGGCGAGCACGGTGCCGGCCGTGCGCGACCGGTGACGCGCGGGCACGATCCGGAAGCGCGTGCCGGCGTCGCGCGCGCCGGGGGAAGAGAGCGGCGGCAGCGCGCCGCCGAGGTGGGTCGTGTCGCTCATGTCGGTGGAAATCCTCGAATCGGTCGGGCGGACGCGCCGCGCACGCGCACGGGCGGCGCGGCGGCGGGTGTCAGGCGTGCGCTTCGGCCGCCGTTTCGGGCGACGCGTCAGGCACCGCGTGACGGCTTGCCTTGCGCGGCAGGCCGAGGTGGTCGCGCAGCGTCGCGCCGGGCAGGTCGCGGCTGTAGCGGCCGCGCGCCTCGAGCGCCGGGATCACGAGTTCGACGAAATCGTCGACGCCTTGCGCCTGCACCGCGAAGCCGAGGATGAAGCCGTCGCCGGCGCCCGCGTCGTGCCAGCGGATCAGCTCGTCGGCGACATGCTCGGCCGTGCCGATGAAGTTCGGGCGCGGGGTGGCGACCGCGAGCGCCGTCTCGCGCAGCGACAGGCCTTTCTGCTTCGCGTCGGCCTTGATCCGGTCGGTGGTCGAGCGGAAGCTGTTGCGGCCGAGCTCGCCGAGTTCCGGGAACGGCGCGTCGAGCGCGTACTGCGTGAAATCGTGGTGATCGAAATAGCGGCCCAGATAGGCGAGCGCCTCGTCGATCGTCAGCAGGTCGCGGATCGCCTGGTATTTGTCCTCGGCCTCGGCGGCCGTGCGGCCGACGATCGGCCCGATGCCGGGGAAGACCTTCACGTCGCTGCCTTGCCGGCCGTGCTCGATCGCGCTCTGCTTGACGCGCCGCGTGAACGCGGCCGTTTCGTCGAGCGACGGCGAATGCGTGAACACGGCATCCGCATACTTTCCGGCGAGCCCGATGCCGGTGTCGGAGGAGCCGGCCTGGAAGATCACCGGCTGCCCCTGCGGGGACCGCTGGATGTTCAGCGGGCCCGCGACCTGGAAGAAGCGGCCGTGGTGATCGAGCGTGTGGAGCTTGTCGCGATCGAAGAAGCGGCCGGTCGCGCGGTCGCGCACGAATGCGTCGTCGTCCCAGCTGTCCCACAGGCCCTGCACGACGTCGAGGTATTCGTCGGCGATCTCGTAGCGCAACTCATGATCGGGATGCGCCTTGCCGAAGTTCTTCGCGGTGCCCTCGAGCGGCGTCGTCACGACGTTCCAGCCCGCGCGCCCGCCGCTGATCGCATCGAGCGACGCCAGCTGGCGGGCGACCGTGAACGGCTCGCTGTACGACGTCGAGATCGTGCCCGCGAGCCCGATCTTCTTCGTCGCGACCGCGAGAGCCGACAGCACGGTCAGCGGCTCGAAGCGGTTCAGGAAGTGCGGGATCGACTTCTCGTTGATGTAGAGGCCGTCCGCGACGAACGCGAAGGCGATGCCGGCGGCTTCCGCCTTGCGGGCGATGCCGATCGCGAAATCGAGGTTGATGCTCGCGTCCGGCGGGTTGCTCGGGTGCCGCCATGCGTTCATGTGGCTGCCTGCGCCTTGCAGCATCAGGCCGAAAGGGATCGATCGTCGGGTCGTCATGGGAGCGTCACGCGTTCTGGTCAGGGGAAAGGGAGCGGTCGGCCGCGAGGGCCGCCTGCAACGGCGTGGCCGACAGCGCGCCGCCGAGCCATTCGGCCGATGCGAGCCGCGCCGCGTAGTCGGTCACCGGCGAATCGATCACGAACGCGTCGACGTCGAGCCGCCGGCTCAGCACATCGAGCGCGTGGTGCACGCGATCGGGAGTGTCGGCCAGCACCGTCGGGCGCAGCTCGTCGATGCGGTAGTCGGACGCGCCGCTCTGCCGCGCGAATTCGGCGGCCGCCTGCGCACTGGGGAGGTTGAAGCTCTGGCCGCCCGCGAGTTGCAGCTTGAAGATCTTCAGCGGCCCGATCAGCTGCTCGGCCTCGTCGCGCGTCGGCGCGGCCACCGCGTACAGCGCGACCAGCGGCCGTGTGCCGCCCGCGCTGCGGTACGCGTCGAGCGAGCGTTCGATGTTCGCGTCGTCGCCGTTGAAATGCCCCGCGTAGCAGAAGCGCCAGCCGTTGCGCGCGGCGAGCGTGCCGCTGTCCGGCGAGCCGCCGAGCAGGATGCGTTCGGGCGCCTGCGGCGGCACGGGCAGCGCGACCGCGCCGGCGAGCGGGTGATCCTCCGCGACGCCCCAGCCGAGAAACGCGTCGAGTTCCGCGAGCTGGCCCGCGAAGTCCGGCTTGCGCGCCTTGTCGTGGAACCACTGCAGCGCGCGCGTGGTCAGCGGCAACCCGCCGGGCGCCTTGCCGACGCCGAGGTCGACGCGGCCCGGCGCGAGCGCAGCCAGTACCTTGAACGTCTCGGCGACCTTGAACGGGCTGTAGTGCTGCAGCATCACGCCGCCCGAGCCGACGCGGATGCGCGACGTGTGCGCGAGCAGGTGCGCGACGACGATTTCCGGCGCGGAGCTCGCGAAGGCCTGCGTGCCATGATGCTCGGCGACCCAGAAGCGCTCGTAGCCGAGCTGTTCGGCGCGCTGCGCGAGCGTCGTGGTGAAGCGCAGCGCGTCGGCGGCGTTCGCGCCGTCGGCGATCGGACTCTTGTCCAGCAACGAAAGCGAATAAGACATGGTGGGCGGCGTTCCTGCTTGAGCGTGAAGTAAGCGTGACGGGACGGGACGAAGGGCGGGCGTGGCGCTCAGCTCTTCGGCAGCCCGGGCGGATTCGTGCGCGACTGGTCGATCGCTTCGGACGCGAGGTTCCAGCGGTCGAGCACCTGCTGGTAGCGGCCGCTCCTGATCAACCCGTTCAGCGCGACGGTCAGCGGATCGGCAAGCCCGCTGCCGCGGCGCGTCGCGATCGCGATGTCGGCCGTGCGCGGCCAGCCGCCGCTGATTGCGCCGACGAGCCGTGTCTTGCCTTGCTGCGCGCTCTGGTACGCGAGCACCGAGTTCACGCTGAACACGGCATCGGCACGGCCCGACTGCACGGCGACGATGCGCATCGCCTGGTCGTCGTAGTACTGGATCTGCACGGGTTTCAGCCCGTGCGCGACGTTCTCGCGATCCCACGCGAGCAGGATCTTTTCCTGGTTGGTGCCGGCATCGGTCACGACACGCAGCCCCGCGACGTCCTTCGGCTCGCGGATCGCCTGGATCTTGCTGTCGTTGCGCACGTAGAAGCCGACCTGGTCCTTGCGGTAGGTCGAGAAATCGAACTTCTGCTTGCGTTCCTCGGTGACGGTGACGTTCGAGATCACCGCGTCGACTTTTCCGGATTCGAGCGCGAGCGGCCAGTCGGCCCACGCGAGCGCGACGATCTTCAGCTTGCGGCCGAGGCTGTCGGACACGAGCTGGCCGACGTCGGCGTCGAAGCCGATCACCGTGCGAGCATCGGTTGCATACGAACTGATCGGCGGCAGGCTCGGCGCGATGCCGATCGTCAGCGTGCCGGGTTCGGCGAACTTGAACGACGCGGGCACCGCGCGCTCGACTGCCGCATCGGCCACGCCGCGCGGGCGCCCGCGCTGTTCGGGGCTCAAGTCGAACGTGGCGGCGGCCGCGGCTGCGGCGAACGCGGTCAGGCCAATCAACGCGGTGGCCAGCGTGCGCGCGGCACGGGAAGAAAACGGTACGGCTCGTTGCATGAAAGCGTCCTGTGGTGGCAAGCGGAAATCGGAGGAAGGCGGGGGCGCGGCGGTCAGCGCGGCAGCGCCGGTTCGGGCACGGGCGCCCACAGGTCGGCCAGCGTCGACGTGCGCGACGGATCGGCGAGATCCTTGCCGAACCGCAGGTGGTAATGCACCTCGGGGGCGATCGACGAATCGAACAGCCGCGTATAGCCGGTGCGGTCGTACAGCGCCCATGCTTCGGGCTGGCGAAAACCGGTAGTCAGGTAGATGCGGCGATAGCCCTGCTGCGCGGCGCGCAGTTCGAGTGCCTCCACGATGATGCGTGCGAGGCCCTGACGGCGCAGGTCCGCGCGGGTCCAGATGCGTTTGAGCTCGGCGGTCTGCGCGTCGTAGCGCTTGAACGCGCCGCCGCCGATCGTCTCGCCGTCGCGCAGCAGCAGCACGAACGCGCCTTCGGGCGGCGCGAACAGTTCGGCCGGGTAGCGCGCGAGCTCCTCGCGTGCGGACGCGTGGCTGTCGGGGCGATACGCGTTGTAACGGGTCGAATACTCGTCGATCAGTGCGTCGATCAGCGGTTGCGCGCGGACGTCGAGCGGCGTCGTGTCGATGATGCGGTCGGTCGTGGCCATGGGCATCGCGAAGGGCGCGCGATGCGGACGTTCCTGGCGGGGTGCGGGCACGCGGCCCGTCCGGTCTGTTCCGTTATCGCGACGCGGTTGTCGTGATGGCGGCGGCCGGTGCGTGTCCTGCCGGGATGCAGGTGGCGGGCCGCCGCCGTTTTGAACACGTTAGCGGCGCGGCCGGCAAAGGCGAACGAAGCAATTTCGATAAGGATTTCGCGGCGGACGTCAGAAGGCTCGAAGCGGGAGTGGGGTGGCGACGACGCGGTGCATGCGCATGCATCGAAGCCGATACACGCGCGTGCGCGATGCCGGCATGCGAGCGCCTATGCCGCCCGGACTTCGGCGAGCAGATCGGGGTGACGATCGAGGATCTTCAGCAGTTTCACGAGGGCAAGCGGCGGATTCGTCTTGCCTGTTTCGTAACGGGAGAACGCGTTGACGCCGCCGCCGAAAAGCTCGGCCGCCTCGCGCTGGTCGAGCCTCAGCTTCTTGCGTACCTTCGCGATGTAATTCGGGTCGACGATGGTGGCGTTCACCTGCTTGTTGAACTCGCTGATTGCTTCGCCGAGACGGGTCGCTTCGTCGAGATCCAGTACCGATTCCCCGCAGGCCGGGCAGAACTCGCCGGTGATGGCGCGGACGACAGTCGACCGGCCCTTGTAGGTATAAGGGATGTCGCGCGTGTCGCGGACGAGCTTCGCGGCACCGCATGCAGGACATTTCATTTTCATCGCTCCTTGAAAGACACGATCAGCACATCGTCGATCACCGTCAGTTTCAGGTACACGTCGCCGCGCACCGTCAACGGCCGGTAGACGTCCTGCCAGATCGTGTGGTCGGCGTACGTCGTCATGCTCTTGTGGAAGTCGAGGTCGGTCAGCGACATCACGACATCGAGCGCCTCCCGTTCCGTGAAACCGAGTTGCCGCGCGCCGAGTACCGCGCTCGCGGTCAACCGGACCTGGCCGGATTCGACCCGCGCCTTGACGAGGGACAGCTTGCAATGAGGCCTTCTCTTTTCCATTGGCGATCATAACCAAGTAAGTTAATTTGTCAAGTTGGTTAATGGCGAGCGCATGCCGTCCGCCATGACTGGCAGACCGCATGGAAAAGAGATGGATCCGGTTTTAGGCCGTCTGGCCGATGCTCGGCGGGGCCGACAACTCCGCGAGCTGGAACAGGCAATCGCCGCGCTGCACCTGCGCGGGCACGCGCTTGCACACCACTTCGCCGTCGCCCTTGAAGCGGTGCAGCACCGGCTCGCGCAGCGGCGTATCGGGGAAATGCACCCATGCGGCCGGCTGCCCGGCCTTCACCTGGTCGCCGAGTTCGACGAGCGGCTCGTACAGCCCGCGCTCGTACGCGTAGACGAAGTGGCGATCGCCGTCGACACGCATGAAGCGCGTGACGGTGGGCGGCGCGTCGGGCACGAGCGCGCCGCGCAGCAGGCCGATGTAACCGAGGTAGTGCAGCAGCCCGTGGCGACCGAGCCGGATCAGCGACGGGTCGGCCATGCCGGCACCGCCGAGTTCGGTCACGATCGAGATCGCGCCCTGGCGCCGCGCGGCCGAGGCCGAGTGCACGGGATTCGGCGCGTGCAGCAGCGCGTTCTGCAACCCGAACGCGACCAGCAGCCCGTTGAGCTTCGCGGCTTCGTCGGCGTCGAGCGGGTCGATCGCGAGCATGTTGCCGCCCTGGTACAGCAGCGAGCTGCCGCCCGAGTGCAGGTCGACCAGATACTGCGAGCGCGCCAGCAGGACATGCTCGATGTAGTGGGCGATCATCTGCGTCGGCGTGCCGGCCGGATCGCCGGGGAAGCTGCGGTTCAGGTTGCCCTGGTCGAGCGGCGACACGCGCAGGCCCGCGTCCGCCGCCGGGAAATTCGCCATCGGCAGCAGGATCAGCTGCCCGCTGACCATCCCGGGCTCGATCTCGCGCATCAGTTGCGACACGATGATCTGGCCTTCATACTCGTCGCCGTGGTTGCCGGCCATCACGAGCGCGACCGGGCCGTCGCCGTTGCGAATCGACGCGATCGGGATCGGCAGCCAGCCATACGCCGAGCGGTGTACGGAATGCGGCAGCCGCAGGTAGCCCGCGTGCTTGCCTTGTGCGTCGAGATCGATTTCGCAGTGGATGGGATTGCGGTGTGAGGAGGAGGCGGTCATGGCGGCATCGTTCGATGAACGGAATCTGCCATCTTATCGGGAAACGACCGCCGCGCGCCGCGCCGGTCGCGAGCGACGCCGAACGCCATCAGCCGGCAAGCGCATGGAGGCATCAGGGCGAGTTGCAAAGCCGATGCGCGGAACCCGGTGCGATGTTGCAGCGGTGAACGCCTGCCGGCCTCATTCTGGCCCGGCGTTTCGCGCCGGCCCTTGTCGCGACGGGGCCGGCGTGCCAGGCCGGCTCACCGGCCCGATGTTTCAGCTTCGAGACGTCCTTCTTCCCACAGTGCCCAGAAACGGCTGCCGGCGCGATACGGATTCGCGCGGCGGGCGGCGTGATCGGCGACGCCCTGGCGAAACGCGCCGTACAGCGTCAGCGGCGGATTGTCGACGCATCGGGCTTCGCGTGCGGCCGGCATGCGGCGTTCGGAAACGAGCCGGCGGATCAGCGATGCGCCGTCGATCACATCCAGTTCGTCGATGGTTTCGCTGCGGCTGAGGACTTCGACGGTATTCATGTTGGGTCTCCCTGACCACCTGTTTCCCCTGACAGGGAGCAATAAGAGTGCCAGGTTCGAAAAGCCCCGCACTGCATCGATCGTGCAGGCTTCTGCAGCCAACGTGACGGGCCGTGGGCGCCGATGTTACGGAACACGTCACGTGACACGCGAGCGCGCGACGCCACGTGCGGTCACGCAAAGCGTTTCGGAATTGAATCGTCGGGAGGCGTCGACGCGGGAGAAAGAGGACTGCGCAGCCGGGTCAGCTCGCGGTGGCCGGCGTGACCCGGCTGCTGCCGCTCGAATAGAAGCGGTAGATGCCCTTGCCGGCCGATTTCGCGTCGTACAGCGCGCTGTCGGCCTGCCGGATCAGTTCGTCGGGGGAGCCGTGCCCGTCGTCGAGTGCGATGCCGATGCTGATCCCCAGGATCACGGTCTCGCCGATCGACAGCGTGTACGGCGCCGAGATCTGCCGGATGATGCGCGCGGCGAGGAGCGAGCATGCGTGCATCGTCGCGTCGTCGATCGCGACGACGAATTCGTCGCCGCCGATGCGCGCGGCCAGCTCGCCGGGCGGCAGCGTCTTGCCGAGTCGCTCGGCAACCTGCGTCAGCACGTCGTCGCCGGCCTGGTGGCCGAACCGGTCGTTGATCGCCTTGAAGCCGTCGAGGTCGAGATACATCACGGCGAGCCCGGACTCCGGCGTGCGTGAGCGGCTCGCGAGCATCCGCTTGAGTTCCGCATGCAGTTCGTGGCGGTTCGGCAAACCCGTCAGCGCATCGTGCCGCGCGAGATGCCGGATGTGCTGTTCGGTCTGGCGGCGCGCGGTGACGTCCTCGACGATGATCACCGCGTTGCCGTCCGGCACGAGATGGCGCGTCAGTTCGAGCTGGCGGCCATCGGCGAGCACCAGGTCGAGCGGTGCGGGTTCGTCGCAGGTCAGCCAGATCTCGCACTGCGCGGCGAGACGCGCGCCGCCGGGATCGATCGCGTCGTTCGCGCCGAGCGCCGCGACGACGGCGGGCAGCGGCGTTTCGAGCATGATCTGGCGCGGCGAGCCGAACAGTTGCGCGGTGCGCCGGTTCGCGACGATCACGCGGTGCTCGCCGTCGATCATGCACAGGCCGTGCGGCATGTAGGTGAGCGCGGCATCGAAGCGCGCGACGAGTTCCGCGTTGCGCTGGCGCGCGGCAATCAGCGCGACGAGCACGCGATAGTGACGCTGGACGACGGTGCGCATCGCGACGAGGTAGATCGCGAGCGGCGGCAGCAGCAGCCACGCCCCCGGCCGCTGGGCCAGCAACGCGCCGATGCCGATCGGCAGCACGCCGACCGTGACCTGCGTCATCGCGAGCCGGGGCAGCGCCGAATTGCGCGACGCGATCCCGCCGAACACGCCGCCCGCGACCATCACCGACAGCGTGCCGAGCTCGACGTCGACGGCCTGCACGCAGCCCATCACGCCGAGGCCGAGCACGAAGCACGCGACGAGCGACACGGGCGCATAGCGCATCGCCCAGTATTCGGCGCGATCGTCGCCGCCGTCGCGCTGAACCGTGTACGCACGCGCGATCGAGAGCCGCGCGATGAGCAGGCCGACGTCGACGATCAGCCACGCGAGGCACCAGAGCTGCTGCAGCCGGATCAGCGCGACGGCCGCGACGAAGCCGCTCGCGAGCCCGGAGAGCGCCATCGGCCGGACGTCCTCGAACAGGGTAACGAGCATCGACGGGCGCAGCGCGGCCGTCACACGGTGGTTGCCGGAGGGGGGAGTGGCGAGAACGGAGTGCAGGAGAGATGCCCTGACTGCCATGGTTTTTGACCTCGACACGATGTCGCTTGATATCGCGATGGCTGGCGGCACCCGCACGGCACGTGGCGGAAGCCCGGCCAGGCCGGATGCGCACGACATTACCATGAAAAACGGGCGGCGCGGGGCGCCCGGATCGCCCGACGGACCCGCGTGCCGCGTCGGCCACCAGTCGTCAACCCCGCCCACGAAAGTCTTGCGCATTCGCCGGCGCCGGGGCAGCATCGTTGCGAACCGAACGAGGCTCGGCGATCGACAGGAGACAGGCGCGTATCCGCCGGGCGCGGTCGACACGAACGAAAACCGCCGCAAGCGGGCAGGCGATGCGACCTGATGACCTGATTGCCACCCGCGACCGGCTGTCGCAGCCCGGCTGAACACCGTTATAAGAAATTCAATAAGTATTTCATGCGGGAAATACTATAGGCGATATATCAAAAACAATGCCAGAATGCGCGCCGCTCCGAACGTCGCGACATCCGATCGCCGTCCGAGCCGTATCAGGAGGTTCCCCCCAATGAAAAACCACGGCCTGTCACGGCGGGGTTTTCTGAAAGCCAGCGTGCTGGCGGGCGTCGCAGTGTATGTCGCGCCCCTGGGCAGCCGCGCGTTCGCGGCGCTCTTCGAAGAAAAACTCCTCACCCCCGTCAAATGGGATAGCGTCACCGGCATCCCCCAATTCCGCATCGACGGCATCGCGAAGGTCACGGGCTCGAAAGTGTTCGCCCGTGACGTGCGCGCAGCCGACATGCCGCACTGGCCGCAGCAGCAGTCTCATGCGCTGATCCTGCGCGTCACGCAGGCCGACCGCACGTACGAAGGCTTCGACCTTTCGCTGCTGGGCGACGAGCTGAAACCGGACCGCGTGGTCACGGCCGACGATCTCGTGCGCGACGGCGTCGCGTTCCCGGCGTTCTACGGCGACGACATGCTGCTGCCCGCCGGCAAGACGCCCGCGTATCTCGGCCATGCGGTCGCGATCCTCATCTATCACGACTTCGCGCGCTTCCGCTTCGCGAAGAACGCGCTCAAGTTCCGCGACGACGTGATCCGCTACGGCGCGGTCACGGGCCCGCTCGAGCGCGATCCGTGGGGCACCTTCCGCTACGTGCGCGTGGGCGGCAAGACGGCCTACGACGACGATGTCTATTCGAGCCTGAAGGACGCGCCGATCTTTCCGAGCATGATGCGCAAGCACCTGCCGGTGTGGCCGGACGGCAAGGAGCACGGCAAGCTCGACGAGCAGGGCATGTTCCTCGCCGGGCAGATCGCGAGCGAGCTCGACCATCCGTCGGCCGACTGGCTCGTGTTCGACCGCGAATACAGCACGCAGTCGGTCGACACGGCCGCGCTCGAACCCGACAACGCGAACTGCTGGTACGACGCCGCGACGCAGTCGCTGCACCTCGTCGTGCCGACCCAGTCGCCGCTCGAAGTGGCGGAGAACGCGGCCGCGATGGTCGCGAAATGCCGCTTCCCGGTGAAGAAGCTGTTCGTGCATCCGTGCTACACGGTCGGCTACGGCTCGAAGGATCACTTCAACGTGCCGTTCTACGGCCTCGTCTGCGCGCTGTACGCGGACGGCCGCCCGGTGCGTTTCGCGAACGACCGCTACGAGCAGTTCCAGACTTCGCTGAAGCGTCACGCGTTCAAGATGCATTACCGGATCGCCGTGGACCGCAACACCGGCCTGCTGCAGTCGTTCAAGGGCGACTTCGAGGCGAACGGCGGCGGGCGCTCGAACTTCTCGCCGTCGGTCGCGATGGTCGGCGCGACGGCTGCGCAATCGATCTACTACTTCCCGAAGAGCGACCTCGCGGCCGTGGCGATTGCATCGCGCGCGATCGATGCCGGCTCCGCGCGCGGCTACGGCACGCTGCAGAGCATGGCGGCGACCGAGATGGCGGTCGACGAGATCGCCGCGCAGCTGAACATCGACCCGATCGATTTCCGCCTGCGCAACGCGCTGCGTTCGGGGATGAAGAACACGCAAGGGGCGATTCCCGCCGGCGCGCTGCGCGTCGACGAGGTGCTCGAGCGTTCGAGGCAGCATCCGCTGTGGACGCGCCGCGCCGCGCGCAAGGCCGAATACGAGGCGGCGAACCCGGGCAAGCGCTACGGGGTCGGCTTCGCGTGCGTGCAGAAGGACTTCGGCACGGGCGCGGAAGCGTCGTTCGCGAAGGTCGAATTCGACGAGAACGGCAAGGTGTCGCTGCGCCACACGGCTGCCGAGATCGGCACCGGGATGTCGACGTCGCAGGCCGTGGCCGTCGTGAAGTGGCTCGGCCGTCCGGCGACGGACGTGCAGGTCGCCGTGACCGAGTGGCCGGACCTGCCGGTCGAGACCAGCGGCGATCCGTACATCATGTCGCAGGCCGACCAGGATCGCCTGAGCGCGAACCCGCGCTGGTCGCCGAGCTACGCGTCGCCGTCGAGCGCGACGAACTCCGCGTACTACTTCACGCACAGCACGCGCGAAGCCGCGCGCGCGGTGTTCCGCTACGGCCTGTGGCCGGCGGCGATGTCGATCTGGACGCGCGGCCTCGGCGGCGGCCAGGCCGCGCCGTACACGATCCGCATCGAGGACGCGCGCTGGGTCGACGGCAAGCTGACCGCCGACGGTCTCGAGCCGCTGTCGTTCGAACAGCTCGCGAAGCAGGCGCATGCGCTCGGCCTGCCGACCGGCGCCGTCGTGCACGTGTTCAACCGCTGGCAGTGGACCGACGCCGAGTTCGAAGTGGGCGGCGTGGTCGATCGTTTGCCGATCGACGGGCTGTCGCTGCGCGTCGGCGCACCGAAGACGGGCGACAACGGCCCGGTGCCCGGCACCGCCGCGCCTGCCGGCGCGACCGCGATGCGCGGCACGCTGGCGCCGACCGCGAACGGCTACCGCGTGCTGGACCGCAAGCGCGTGTTCATCCCGCCGACGAGCCGCAACAACGCGGCCGTCACGTACTACACGGCGGTCGGCACGCTGGTCGAGCTGGCCGTGCATGAAGCGACCGGCAAGGTCGAGCTGCTCACGCATCACTCGATCATGGAATGCGGCAACCAGATTTCGCCGCAGCTCGTGTCGGGCCAGTTGCAGGGCGGTCTCGCGATGGGTATCGGCCACGCGTTGCACGAATACCTGCCGCTGTATGAAGACGGCCCCGGCAACGGCACGTGGAACTTCAACCGTTACCAGCTGCCGCGCGCATCCGACGTCGCCGTCTGGACGCAGACGGGCGACGTGCTGCCGCCGCTGTCCGAGACCGATCCGCCGAAGGGCGTCGCCGAAGTGGTGATGATCCCCGTCGTCGGCGCGATCGTGAACGGCATCGCGCACGCGATCGGCCATCGTTTCACCGACCTGCCGGTGACCCCGCAAAAGATTCAGGAGGTGCTCGCATGACGACCGCCCAAACCGCGGCTTCGGCCGCGAGCGCCAGCGCCGCTGCGACCGGCGCTTCCGCACCGGCCCAGGCTTCGGCCGTACCGGACTCTGCACCGGCCTCGGCCCCGGCCGTACCGGCATCGGCTCCGGCCGCCGTCGAGCGTCCGCTCGTCCGGTTCCAGTCGAAACCGCTGTCGATCAACATCAACGGCAAGTCCGTCGGCCCGATGCAGGTGCCGGAAGGGCTGATGATGATCGAGTTCCTGCACGAATACGCGGGCCTCACCGGGTCGCGGCTCGGCTGCGGGCAGGGCATCTGCCACGCGTGCGTCGTGATCGTCGACAAGCCGGACGGCACGAGCGAGGAAATACGCACCTGCATCACCGGCGCGCATTTCTTCCACGGCCGCACGATCCGCACGATCGAAGGCCACGCGAAGCGCAACGAAGCGGGCGAAGTGGTCGAGCTGTCGCCGATCCAGCAGAAGTTCCTCGAGCACTTCAGCTTCCAGTGCGGCTATTGCACGCCGGGTTTCGTCAACGCGGCGACCGTGCTGATCGAACGCCTGAAGCGCGAACCGGTTGCGAAGGCCGACGTCGAGCGCACGATCACCGAGGCGCTCGATGCGCACCTCTGCCGCTGCACGGGCTATGTCCGCTACTACGAAGCCGTCAAGGACGTGGTGCTGACGACGCCGGGACTCGTGAAGGACGCCGCATGAAACGCACATTCGCTCATCGTGTCGCGCGGGCTGCGGGCCTCCCGGCGCTCGCGGCGGCTTGCGCGCTGCTGCTTGCCGCTTGCGGCGGCCACGACGCCCCGGCCTCGAACGCCGCTTCCGGCGCGCCCGGTGCCGACCCGGTCGCGCGCGGCCGCTATCTCGTCAAGGCCGCCGATTGCGCCGCGTGCCACACCGCGAAGGACGGCGCGCCGTTCGCCGGCGGCGCGCCCCTCGAATCGCCGTTCGGCACGTTCTACGGCTCGAACATCACGCCGGACAAGGATCACGGGATCGGCAACTGGAGCGCGGACGATTTCTACGCCGCGCTGCATGACGGCAAGGCGCCGGGCAAGCGCCTGTATCCGTCGATGCCGTACACGTCGTACCGGCAGCTCACGCGTGCCGATTCCGACGCGATGTACGCGTACCTGAAGACCGTCAGGCCGGTCGCGCAGGAAAACCGCGAGCACGAGCTGAAGTTCCCGTACAACCTGCGTTTCGGGATGGTCTTCTGGGACATGGTGTTCCTGAAGGACAACCTGCCCGATGCCTCGGCCGGCCAGTCCGCCGACTGGCAGCGCGGCCGCTACCTGGCGGGTGCGCTCGGCCACTGCGCGGAATGCCACACGCCGCGCGCGTTCACGGGCCAGCTCGACAGCGCGAAACCGTTCGCGGGCGCGGCGCTCGGTCGCGTGGCCGCGCCCGACATCACGCCGGCCGGCCTTGCCGCGCGCGGCTGGACGGGCGCCGACCTGCAGACGTTCTTCGGCGTCGGCATCGCGCCGCAAGGCTCGGCGTTCGGCGAGATGTACCCGGTCGTGCACCTGAGCACGCAGTACATGACGAAGGACGACCTGCGTGCGTTGTCCGTGTACCTGCTGGGCGACACGCCGCCCGCGCCGCAACCGGTGAAGCCGGTGTCGGCCGACGCCGCGCAGCTCGCGGCCGGCCGCTCGGTGTATCTCGCGGTCTGCGCGGGGTGTCACGGTTTCAACGGCGAAGGCAAGCCGCACGTGGCGGTGCCGATGAACGGCAATTCGACGGTGCGCCAGGGCGACCCGCGCAACCTGCTGGTCGCGATGCTCGACGGCATCGGCGAGCAGAAGTTCGCCGGGTTCGAGAACCTGCAGCCGATGCCCGGTTTCGCGCACACGCTGAGCGACGACGAACTCGCGCAGCTCGCGAACTACCTGCGTGCGACGTGGGGCGGCCAACCCGCGAGCGTCACGCCGGCCGACGTGAAGGCCATGCGTTAAGTCGTGCCGCCGGGCGGGGCGTCGCGCGCGATTCAGCCGGTTTCCGGTGCTCGTGCGCGACGCGTCGCCCGACTGCTCGCGGCGGTTCTTCAGTAGCCGCTGCCTCCTCCGCCACCGCCCGCACCTCCCGCGCCACTGCCGCCGTACCGGCTCATGCCCGGCCCTTGCGGCGCGCCGCCGCCCGACGTACATCCTGCCGACAGTACGAGCACCAGCGCCGCGATCAGCGCCGCGGCCAAGGTTGCAGATCTCATTTTCACCTCCTTGCAACGCGCAGGCCGCGGGAAAGGCCGGTTCGCGTGAACCGTGCGTCTGCGCGCTGAAGAAACGTTTCGGGCGGGCCGTTTATTCCATGCGTTTTGCGGATCGTCGAATGCGAGGGGGGCGGATCGGCGTCGTCGCACGGCGTGTTGATACACTGCGGCACGCCGCCATTCCTGTTCCGACCACGAAAAACATGAGTGCCACCGCTGAACGTCCGTCGTCGCGTCCGTTCCGTCCCGCCGTGCTCGGCTGCTTGTCGTTTGCGGTCGGCGGCCCGCTGGTCGCATCGCTCGTCTGGCCGGCCGTGATGCTGGTCGGGTGGTCGTTGATCGACGGCCCGTCGTGGGAGGCACTGAAAGTCAGTGCCGGCATGGTTCCGCTGATCTTCTTCGCGTCGTTCCTGTTCGGCTACTTCCTGCCGGCGGCCGTGACCGGCGGCATCATGGGCGTAATCGGCACGCGGCTCCGGCGGCGCTGGTTCGTGCTGCTGGGGATGGTCGTCGGCGCCGGTGCGATGATCGGTTTCGTCGAACTCGAGGATTACCTGATGAAAATCGACCAGTTCAGCGACATCGACGCGATCGCCACGCTCGATGCGATCGTGACGTCGGCCGTGATGTCGTACTGGCTGCATCGCCGGCTCGATCGCCGGCGTTGAGCGCGAAGCGTTGCGCGATCGGTCGCCTTCGCGCCGATCGCATGCATGGGGCGGGCATGCGGGCAGGGGCGGCACCGCGCGGCCGCTTGCGCGACCAGCGGGCTGCCATGCCGTTCCTGAAGCGAATGCCGCCGTCACGGCGGCCCGGGATCAACGATAGACGAGATCCGCTCGGCGGTTCTGTGCCCACGAATCCTCGTCGTGGCCGAGCGCGACCGGCTTTTCCTTGCCGAGGCTGACCGCCTCGAGTTGCGTGGCTTGCACACCGAGCGTTTCGAGCGCGCTCATCACGGCCTGCGAACGGCGTTGGCCGAGCGCGAGGTTGTATTCGGACGTGCCGCGTTCGTCGGTGTTGCCCTGGATCAGCACGTGCCGCGCCGGATGGCTGCGCAGGTAGTCGGCGTGTGCCTGCAGCAGCGACTGGTATTCGGGCTTGACGGAGTACTGGTCGAAATCGAAGTAGATGCTGCGCTTCGCGAGCGGGCTGTTCGGATTGTTGAGCTCGTCGGCCGTCACCGTTGCGACGGCTTCGCTCGAGGGCGCGGGCTCCATGCCGGCATTCTCGGGTGTCTTGGCCGCATGGTGGCAACCGGCCAGCAGTACGACGGTTGTCAGGACCGCAAATCGGTTCGTTTTGCTCATCGTTCGTCTCCAGCGGTTGACTGCATTGAACGCGTGGGGCGATCGACACGCCCGTATCCGGCCGAACGGCGCGAAAGATCCGGCACCTACGACGTGAATCATGTTCGTAAGCCGGTGGTGCGCCATATGAAAGAGTGTTGCGGCCGGAACGCCAAATCTCGGCGTCGCTGCAAACAGATTAGGAAAAATGTCACAGCGTGACCAGTTTCTCCGCATTTTTTTGCGTCGACGCCACAGACCGGGCGGCATTCGTGCCGTCACGCGGCGCGATGCCACTGCGCAAAGGCCGCGCACGGGCACGGCCCTTGCGGCTCGGAGCATGACGTCGAGCCGTGCCGAAACGCATGCGTTGCGCGGACGGCGTGGCAACGCCGTGCTTCGTCTTCAGAACTTGTGCCGCAGCCCCAGTGCGACGACGACCTGGTTGCTGTTCGCCGACGGCGTCAGCGTCCAGACGGTCGCGTTGAACACGGGGTTGCCGTTGCCGCCGCTCACGCTCTGGTAGACCCCCTCGAGATACGCATCCGTGCGCTTCGACAGCGCATAGTCGGCTTGCGCGACGACCTGGTTCCATTTCGGCCGCGTCTGGCCGGTGCGCGTGTCGAAGCGGCCCATCGTGTACGTGTACGCGGCCGAGAGGCTCAACGCACGCGTGACTGCGAAGCGCCCGTCGACCGAGAAATTGTCGAACACCAGCGATTCTCCCTTCAACGGCGCGATGCCGCTGCCCTGGAGCACGCCCGTCACGCCGTCGGTGGTCGAGTGCGACCACGCGGCGCCGACCGAATGCGGCCCGAACGCATAACGGCCCGCCGCGGCCCAGATCTGCTGGTTGCCGCCCGTGATCGTCGCCGAGCCGTCGACCGTGCTGAGCGCACCGTTCGGGTTCGGCGCATTGCGGTCGCGGCTGATCTTCAGGTAACCGGCGCCGAGCTTCAGCGGCCCGTTCGCGTACGACACGCCCGCGCTCCACGCCGCGTTGTTGGCGAACTGGCCGGCCGTGTTCGAGAACCCGTACATCGCGCCGAACCTCAGCCCGCGATACGTCGGGCTCGTGTACTTCACCGCCTGGTTGATGCGGAGGTTGCGGTTCGAATCGTCGTTGTCGTACGGATGAACCGCGAGGTTGCCGCCCCAGCCGGGGCCGGACGCGCCGAGCGGCGTGACGAAATCGAGGATCAGGTCGTACTGGCGGCCGAACGTGAGCTCGCCGGCCGTCTTCGAGCTGACGCCGACCCATGCCTGGCGGCCGAACATGTCGACGCCTTTCTGCGACAGCGCGCCGGTGGTGCCCGAGAAACCATTCTCGAGCCCGAAGATCGCGGCCATCCCGCCGCCGAGATCCTCGCGGCCGCGCAACCCCCAGCGCGACGCGTTCAGGGCGCCGCTCGTCATCGCGACGGCGCCGCTGCCCGGCGAGCCGGCGCCGTGCGTGCGCTGGTTGGTCGCGTAGGTGATCGACGTGTCGATCAGGCCGTACAGCGTCACGCTGCTCTGCGCGTGTGCGCCCTCCGACGCGAAGGCGGTCAGGCAGGTGGCAATGGCGGTCCCCGCGAGTCGAGTGCTGGCGTGTTTGTTCATCTTGTAGGAATGCAAAGGAGTTTTTTATCGTTTTACCGGCGCGGCGGCCGGCGGATCGAGCGGCCATTATTGGAGATCGCGCGCCGGTCGATTAAGGCGTTGCACAGGAAAGGTCCTCTGCGAAATCGCGTGGAATCGCGGCGGACGAAGGCGGGGAGGGGGCGGTTCGGCGGGAAAACCGTCGCCGGGTTTGCGATGGGCTCAAGGGCTCAAGGGCGAGGTCAGGTGATTCAGTTGACCATCGCGTGATCGTCCGTCGGGCGATGGCCGATGGGGAGCCTAGCGGCGGGCAACCGGCAGCGCGGCTTCGATGCCACCGCCGCGATACGCGGCACGAACGGCGATCGCCCTGGCTTCGAGTGCTTCCGGCGAGAGCCAGGGCCGCAAGCGGACCGCGACGCGCGGCAACGCGGCAAGCTGATCGCGCAGGCGCACGATCGACCGGCAGCCACGGAATGCCGACGACCCGGCGTCGGGGCCGGACGCGGCTTCCGCAAGCTCGGCCGCCCACTCGACGCCGCGGTGGCGCCTGACTTCGTCGAGGTGCGGCAGATGGCGCGCATCGCCCGATAACGCGATCAACAGCGCGGCCCAGTGCGCGCCGCGCCATCCCACGTTCATGTCGTCCGTGAGGTCGGCGAGCAGCGTGTCGTCCAGCACGGACAGGCTTTGCTGGCACAGGTAGTGGAAGTCGAGCGGCTGGTAGCGGACCTGCGGATAGTCGCGCAGCACATGGCCGAGTTCGGCGCCGGTCTCGACAACAGCGGCCAGGAACCGTTCGGCCGGCGCCGGGCGGTTCAGCAGCAGCGTCGGCACGCTCCGGTAGAGCCGGTAGATGTCGTCGGGGTGATAGTGCATCGCGAAGGTCGGGGTGATCGAACGGCGCGCGCGGCGCGCCGTTCGGGTTGTCTGCTGACCGCTGGACAGCAGCGCCGTATGACGCCGCTGCATTTCATCGGGCTCGACCGCTTCGATCGTGGGCGCGATCGGGCAATCGTAACCGAACGGGTCGTGAATCGTGCCGGCGCGCTCACGTCGGGTTGTCTACGATTCCCCCGCGGGGCGAAAGCGATCGCGGTATGCGCCGGGGCTGAGGCCGACCTTGTCCTTGAACAGTCGGCAGAACGAGCTGGTATCGCTGTATCCCACCTGGGCCGTAATCCGCTCGAGGCTGAGATCGCCGGCCTCCAGCAAGCCGCGCGCGGCTTCGATGCGCAGGTTCTGCAAATACCGCAACGGCGGCTGATTCAGCGCCGCGCGGAACCGGCGGATGATCGTGCGCTCGCTCACGCCGAGCTCATGCGCCATCTCCGACATCTTCACGTCCTTCGTCATGTTCTTCTGCAGCCAATACTGCGCGCGGTGAACCAGCGAGTCGGCGTGTTCCTTGTCTGCCAGCAACGGGAGATACGGCAATTGCTTCGTCTGGCTGACGTCGATCAGCATCGTCTTCGCGCACTGCGCGGCGATGGCCGCCCCGCAGAAGCGCTCGATGACATGGATGGTCTGCAGCAGGTAGGACGCCGATGCTCCGGCACAGATCAGGCGGTCGGCTTCGGTGACGACGGGTTCCAGCTGAAGGTCGACGCGGGGAAACCGGCTGCGGAACTGATCGGCCAGCCACCATGTGGTCGTCGCGGGCCGTTCGTCCAGGAGGCCGGTTCTGGCCAGGACGAACGTGCCGGTGCAGTTCGCCGCAAGATAGGCCCCCGCGTTCCATTGCGAAACCAGCCAGTCGCATGCGGCCGACTGTCGTGCCAGCAACCGGTCGAAGGCCTTGCCGCTCGCGTAATGTGCACTGGGAATGAAAACCAGGTCGAACTTCTCGCGCGGCCGGATCGGCTCCGTGTTCAGTTGCAAGCCGTTGCTCGCCATGACCGGCTTCCCCGTCGGAGAAACGAACCGCCATTCGAACTGCGCATTGCCATCGCCCCTTTGTCGCCGCCAGTGCGCGTTCGCGATCTGCAGGATGTCGGCGAACCCGCCCAGGCTGGAAGCGTAGCAATCGTCATACGCAAGAATGGCGGCGCGGGGCATGATGTGTCGGATATCGCATTCGATGTGTCAGTTTCGCCAATGTACGGCAGTTCGGCCCGAGAGGAAACTGGTCGTGTCAACCTCGCGCCAATTGGCGCGCAGCGACAGGATCGCCATGCGGCCGGCAGCGCGGGGGACGCAGTATCGTGTGCCGTCCGGGCCACGAGAAGGACAATGTGGCCGCCCCCGGGTAGCTGCAGGCGCCTCCGTTGCCCGGCAGCGTGGAGTTCCGTCGGCTTCGCACCGCCGATTCAGCCGCGCGGTGACGCGCGTCGGGGCCGCAGCGTGCCCTGCATGCGAAGGCGCTTTCGTCTCAACCTGAACCGCAAACATCATGAAAACCAGGATCACCGAACTTTTCGGCATCGACTATCCGATCATCCAGGGCGGCATGCACCATGTCGGGTACGCGGAGCTGGCCGCAGCAGTCTCCAACGCCGGCGGACTCGGCATCATCACCGGCCTGACCCAGCGATCGCCGGCCGATCTGGCCGCTGAAATCCGGCGTTGCCGCGAAATGACCGACAAGCCGTTCGGCGTGAACCTCACGTTCCTGCCGACCGTCACGTCCCCCGACTATCCCGGCTACATCCGGGCCATCGTCGAAGGCGGGGTCAAGGTCGTCGAAACGGCCGGCAACAACCCGCAGCCCTACCTGGCCGCGCTCAAGGAAGCGCACATCAAGGTGATCCACAAGTGCACGTCGATTCGCCACGCGCTGAAGGCCGAGTCCATCGGCTGCGATGCGGTCAGCGTCGACGGATTCGAATGCGGCGGCCACCCTGGCGAGGACGACATTCCGAACTTCATTCTGCTGCCACGCGCCGCCGAAGAACTCAGGATCCCGTTCGTGGCCTCCGGCGGCATGGCTGACGGCCGGTCGCTGGTTGCGGCACTTTCGCTCGGCGCGGACGGCATCAACATGGGAACGCGCTTCGTCGCCACCCGCGAGGCGCCGGTGCACGAGAACGTGAAGCAGGCGCTGGTCGCGGCCTCCGAGCTGGATACGCGCCTGGTCATGCGCCCGTTGCGCAATACCGAGCGCGTGCTGCGCAATGCCGCGGTCGATCGCATTCTCGAAAAGGAAAGCAGGCTCGGCGCCGGCATCCGGTTCGACGATATCGCCGAAGAAGTCGCCGGCGTGTATCCGCGCATCATGAAGGAGGGCGCGCTCGACGCGGGCGCGTGGTCGTGCGGCCTGGTCGTCGGCCTGATCCGCGATATCCCGACCGTGAAGGAACTCGTCGAGCGCATCGTGAGCGAGGCGACGGAGATCATCCGCAGCCGCCTGGCACGTATCGCGGTTTGATCCGGATTGGCGACGCGGGATGCCACCCGCCGTCGCCGACTAATCGTCGCCGGCGCGATGCCGGCGAGGATTCGTGCGGGATGTGGTCGACGAGGGCCAACCGGGCGACCGCGGCGATGGTCGAAAGCGTGCGGTTGGTGGCCGCTTTGTCGATGTAGAGTCTGTCGCGTCGTCGGTTCCAGTCGCCTCGCGGCGCGACCGGACTCGAGCACCCTGTCCGTCGTGAACTGAATCACTTCACGCCGGCCGGGTGCTCGTGAGTTCAATGACTTCCCCTTTTAAGGATCGGGTAACCCGGGTTGCCCGATTCCGCTTTCCCTTCGGGCAGTGCCCCCGGACATCATCCGGATTCCGGCCCGGCCGACGCCACCGCGTTGCGCCACGTGAGCCCGATGCGGTTTCTCCCCGGCTCGACGCATCGCAAGCCGGCGCCCGCTCCGGCGATCGGCCCATGAGATGACAAATACCGTCATCGACGGATCGCGATCTTGCGCGCGGCGATATAATTCGCGCTCCGAGGGCTTCGAGCCCGACCGCGAATACAAGACAAGAAGAAGCAGACATGGCTCCGTCTCAACCGCATGCATTGCAGCGTCCGCCCGCTGAAGTCCTGTATGCCGATCAGCTCGCGCAGCTGAAGGCGCAGGATGGCGCCCAACCACGCCCGCCGGGCTGGCAACTGAGTCTGACGGCCGCCCGCGCATTCATTGCCGGCGATCGCTCGCTCGGCATCGCGCCGAAGGTGGTCGCGCCGATCGCGAGCATCGAGCGCATGCTCGTCACGCTCGCCACCGGGCGCGGGCTGATGCTGGTCGGCGAGCCGGGCACCGCGAAATCGATGCTGTCCGAGCTGCTGGCGGCCGCGATCAGCGGCACGTCGACGCTGACGATCCAGGGCGGCGCATCGATCACCGAAGACCAGATCAAGTACGGCTGGAACTACGCGTTGCTGATCAACGAAGGGCCGAGCCCGCGCGCGCTCGTGCCCGCGCCGCTGTACCAGGGCATGCACGACGGCCGGATCGTGCGCTTCGAGGAAATCACGCGCGCGCCGCTGGAAGTGCAGGACTGCCTGCTCGGCATGCTGTCGGATCGCGTGATGGCCGTGCCCGAACTGCACGGCGAACACGGGATGCTGTACGCGCGCGAGGGCTTCAACATCATCGCGACCGCGAACACGCGCGACCGTGGCGTGAACGAGATGAGCGCGGCGCTCAAGCGGCGCTTCGATTTCGAAACCGTGTTTCCGATTCTCGACTTCGACAGCGAACTCGCGCTCGTGCGCGAAGCCAGCGCGCGCCTGCTGGCCGGCAGCGGCATTCCGGCGGCCGTGCCGCAGCCGGTGCTGGAACTGCTGGTCACCACGTTTCGCGATTTGCGCGGCGGGGCCGGCGATGCGGCGGGCAGCGACGGCGCGATGGACCGGCTGACGGCGGTGATGTCGACGGCCGAAGCAGTGAACGTCGCGCATGCGGTCGGCGTGCGCGCATGGTTTCTCGAGCAGCGCGAAGGGTCGCCGCAGGATCTCGTCGACTGCATCGCCGGCACCGTGGTCAAGGACAACGCCGACGATCGCGCGAAGCTGCGCCGCTATTTCGAACAGAAGGCCGCCCGGCGCGAAGGGGCGCATTGGCGCGCGTATTACGCGGCACGCCACCGTCTGCCGTGATGCGCAACATGAGTACGACCGATCGCGGCGGCATGCGCGGGCCGGGACGTCGTGCGCCCGATGCGTGCCGCGAGCACGGCAAAAAGGGCGAAAAGGGCGTAGAGATCGACAAGGGCAGGTCGGGCTGCATCGCGTCCGGCGCCTCCGTATGCATCGACTTCGACTGACAGGCGCCGCATGCAGACCGTGACGCCCGGCCAGCCGCACATCGTCGGCATCCGCCATCACAGCCCCGCGTGCGCGCGGCTGGTGGCCGAGCGCATCCGCGCACGGCGGCCGCGCTACGTGCTGATCGAAGGGCCGGCCGATTTCAACGGCCGGCTCGACGAACTGTATCGTCCGCACCGCCTGCCGATCGCGATCTACAGCTATCTGTCCGGCGATACCGCGCATTACGGCTCGTGGACCCCGTTCGCCGAGCATTCGCCGGAATGGCAGGCATTGCAGGCGGGGCGCGAAGTCGGCGCGACGGTCCGGTTCATCGACCTGCCCGCGTGGCACGCGGCGTTCTCGCGGCTCGAGAACCGCTATGCCGATGTCGCGGACGCCGAACACGAGGCCCGCGCCGACGCATACGAGCGCGCTCTGGCGGACACGCTCTCGGTGCAAGGCCGCGATGCGCTGTGGGATCACCTGTTCGAGGACGTCGGCGATACGCCGGGCGCGCTGGACGAACTCGCGGCGCGCCTGTCGACCTACTTCTCGCATCTGCGCGCCGACGATCCGGGCTCGCTCGGCAACCAGGCACGCGAACGGATGATGGCGCGCTGGATCGCGTGGGCCGTCGCCGAAGCCGACGGGCAGGCGGACGACGTGCTGGTCGTCTGCGGCGGTTATCACGCGCCGGAGCTGGCGACACTCTGGCGCACGCAGCCGGCCGCGTTGCCCGATACGCCCGAACCCGGCGCGATCGACGGCGATGCCGGTGCCGTGTCCGACGAACGGGACGATGACGCCGGCGCGTGCGACACGGATTCGACGACCGCCGACGAGGCCGCGCGCAGCGTCCGCTACGGTTCCTATCTCGTGCCTTACACGTTCAAGCGTCTCGACGCGTTCGCGGGCTACGCATCGGGGATGCCTTCGCCGGCTTATTACCAGTGGGTCTGGGCTGACGGCGCGGAAGCGGCGGCGCGGCGCGTGCTCGAGAACGTGATGCAGCGGCTGCGCGCGCGCAAGCTGCCGGTATCGACGGCCGACCTGATTGCCGTGCACGTGCGGGCCGAAGGGCTGGCACGCCTGCGCGGCCACGCGCGGCCGTTGCGTTGCGACTGGCTCGACGCGCTGGCCGGCGCGCTGGTGAAGGAGGCGCTCGACGCGCCGCTGCCGTGGACCTATCGCGGGCCGCTGCGGGCCGGCACCGATCCGGTGCTGGTCGAGGCGATGGATGCGCTGGCGGGCGACGCCGCCGGCGAGCTCGCGCCCGGCACGCCGCAACCGCCGCTCGTCGCCGCGGTGCGCGACGAGCTGGCCGCGCTCGGCATCGTGCTGCACGGCACGCTGACGCTCGACCTGCTGACCGACCAGGGGCGTGCGCGCAGCCGCGTGCTGCACCGGCTGGCGCTGTTGCGCGTACCGGGCATCGTGCGCCGCCAGGGCCCACAGCTTGCGATGTCGGGCGAGCGCGACGAAGTCTGGCATCTCGGCGAGCCGCTCGAACAGCAGGCGGCGCTGATCGAAGCCGGCGCGTGGGGCGCGACGCTGTCCGACGCGGCACGCGCGCGGCTCGAGGATGAATTGCGTGAGGCGGGCGGCCGCATCGCGCCGCTCGCGGATGGCCTGAACCGCGCCGCGTGGGCCGGGCTGGCGGCGCTGAGCACCGCGCTGCTGGACACGCTGCACGATGCGGTCGCGCGCGAGCAGCGCTTCGAGTCGCTCGCCCGGGCGCTCGGCAACCTGCATACGCTGCTGCGTCACGGCCATCTGCTCGGCATGAACGATGCACCGGTGCTGCGGATCGTCGTCGAGGCCGGGTTCGATCGCGCGCTATGGTTGCTGGAGCCGGCCGCCGCGCTGCCGCCGGCCGATCTCGACGCCCACGTACAGGGGCACGCCGCACTGCGCCGGATCGTGGCCGACGTACTGGCCGGTGCCGACGGTGCCGGCCACACGCCGCTCGCGATCGAGCCGTCGCGCGCGCTGGCCGTCTGGCGGCGCAAGGCGGCCGATAAGGCAGCGGCGCCCGCGAGTCGCGGCGCGGCGCTCGGCGCGCTGCTCGGCCTGGCGGGGCAGGCCGGCGTCGACGACGGTCAACCCGTCGCCGGCATCGACGATGCGATGGCGCTGCTGCGGGCGATGCCGGCCGCGGCGCTCGGCGATGCGCTCGGCGGTTTGCTTGCGCTGGCGCGCGAGACACTGGCGAGCGCACCGGCTTTCGTCGCGGGCATGGATGCGACCATACGCGCGCTCGACGACGCCGATTTCGTGCTCGCGTTGCCGGGCTTGCGCAGCGCGTTCGCGTGGTTGCCGCCGCGGGAGCGCGGGCAGCTCGCGGATCAGGTACTCGCGCTGCACGACGCGACACACCTGTCACGCCGCGTGCTGACGGAGCGGCACGCGGACGATGCCTCGCCCGAAGAGGCCGCGCACGCCGCGCGCATCGAAGCGCAGGTGCTCGGCCGTTTGCGCCGCTGGGGGCTCACGCCCGATCCGGAGGCGTCATGAAGTGCCGACCGACAGGCCGCCGCGCATCCGGTTTCTGCTTCCCTTACCACGATGTCGCGCCGTCACGGCACGGTGCGGCGCGTTTTCCGCGAGTCCTGCCATGCCGCTGAACATTCCCGGTCCGCTCGAACGCTGGCGCCTGCTGCTCGGCGAACCGGCCGAGGCCGCATGCGGCACGCCGGGTGCGGACGCGCGGGCCGCCGATGCGGCGCTCGACTGGCTGTACGGCCGCGACGACGACCGCGCGCAGCGCGGCGAGCGCGGGGCCGGCCTCGGGCCGTCCGCGCTGACCACGCCGGACTGGATCAACACGATCCACACGCTGTTTCCGAAGGAGGTGATCGACCGCCTCGAACGCGACGCGGTCGAGCGTTTCGGCATCGACGAAGTCGTCACGAACCTCGAGGTGCTGGAGCGGATCGAGCCGTCCGAATCATTGCTGCGCGCCGTGCTGCACACGAAGCACCTGATGAATCCCGAGGTGCTGGCAGCCGCGCGGCGGCTGGTTGCCGAGGTGGTCCGGCGAATCATGGAGCGGCTGGCGACCGACGTGCGGCAGGCCTTCAGCGGCACGCGCGACCGGCGCCGGCGCTCGCGGATGAAGATCGCGCGCAATTTCGACTACACGCGCACGCTGGCCGCGAACCTGCGTCACTGGCATCCCGAGCGGCGCAAGCTGTATCTCGACACGCCGGTCTTCAACAGTCGCACGCGTCGCCACGCCGAGCCGTGGGACATCGTGCTGCTCGTCGACCAGAGCGGGTCGATGGTCAACTCGGTGATTCACAGCGCGGTGATGGCCGCGTGCCTGTGGCAATTGCCGGGCATGCGCACGCGGCTCGTGGCCTTCGACACGTCGGTGGTCGACCTGACCGCCGACGTGTCCGACCCGGTCGAGCTGTTGATGAAGGTCCAGCTCGGCGGCGGCACGGACATCGCGAAGGCCGTCGCGTATGCGCAATCCTGCGTCGCGAATCCCGCCCGCACGATCATCGTGCTGGTCAGCGATTTCTATGAAGGCGGCAGCGGCTACGAACTCGTGCGCCGCGTGAAGGCGCTGGCCGAGAGCGGCGCGCGCGTGCTCGGGCTGGCCGCGCTCGATTCGGCTGCCGAGCCCGCCTACGACCGCGAGATGGCCGCGCGGCTCGTGAACGCCGGTGCGCAAGTTGGCGCGATGACGCCCGGCCAACTGGCCGCGTGGCTCGCCGAGAAGGTGCAGGGATGAGCGCACCGATCCGCGACGACCTCCTCGAACTGACGCCCGAAGCGCTGACGGCGCTCGCCAACGCCGGGTTCGTCAAGCGCGCGCAGAAGGATGTCGCCGCCGGCGCGGTGCCGGCGGTGGCCGTCGACGGCGACGGTACGGTGCACGCGTCGTTCGCCGACGGCGTGCGTACCAGCCTGCCGCCGGGCCGGACCTTGCGCGACGCGGCGTGCAACTGCACCGCGAGCGGCATGTGCCGGCATCGCGTGATGCTGGTGTTCGCCTATCAGGCGAGCATGCGGGGGGACGAAGCGGCTGCCCCGGGCGAGGTGCGAGAAGGCGGAGACGACAGGACGGGGCAGGCCGATACGCGCGATGAATCGATCTCCAATCCGGACGATGTCGCACACGGCGCAACAGGTGCCGGTGCGGACGATGCGCCGCCGGGCGACGACACGAACGGCACGTCGTCCGCGGATTGCGCATGGAGCCCCGCCGATTTCGACGATGCCGCACTGGCGGCGAGTTTTGCGCCGTCGGTGCTCGAACAGGCTGCACGCATGGCGGCCGCGCGGCCCGCCGTGACCGTGCAGCCGTGGTCCGGCGCACAGTCGTCGCCGGTTGCACGCCTGCCGATGTGCACCGTGAGGTTCTTCTCGCGACGCTCGCTCGCGCATGCGCGTTGTGACTGCCGGCAGGGCAGCGGTTGCGCGCACGTCGTGCTGGCCGTCTGGGCATTCCGGCAGGCCGGGGCACCGGCCGACGGCGTACCGGAAACGATCGTCGAGGTGCGCCCGCCGGCCGGCGAAGAAGACGAGCGTGGCGACGACCGGTCGCCGTTGCGCGACGACGCGGCGCACGCGCTGATCGCCGACCTCGACAGGCTGGTACACGCGCTGTGGCTGGACGGTTCGAGCCAGCCGCCGATCGCGCTGGCCGCGCGCGTGGAGTCGCTGCGCGGCCGCCTGCGCGAGCGCGGCTGGCAGTGGGTCGACGACGCGCTCGACGAAGCCTGGCAGCTCGTGCACGCGCAGCATGCGCGCAGCAGCCGCTTCGAGCCGCTGCGGCTCGTGCGCGTGCTGGCCGAACTGTGGGCGCGCCTGCGCGCGGCGCTGTCCGCCGCGACGCAGCTTGAGGGTGCCGCCGTGCCGGCCCGCCAGATGCTCGGCATCGGCGTGAAGGGCGAGGTCGAACTCGATCATCTGCGGCTGGTGTCGCTCGGCGTCGAGCTGTGGGCCGACGACGCGGAAGAGGGGGCGAGCGTGCTGTTCGCCGATCCCGATACGCAGACCGTGATGGTGCTGACGCGCAACTGGCCGCGTGCCGCCGACGTCGCGGCCGGCGGCCGTGCGCCGGATCTGGCCGGCCGCCGCGTCGCGGGTTTTCCGTTGCGGCAGATCGCCGCCGGGCAGGTCGTCACGAAGACCGCGAAGCGGCGCGCGAACGGTGCGGTCGACATCTCCGCCGGCGTGCGGCAGACAGGCGTGCTGCCGCTGTCGCCGACCTCCTGGGACGATCTCGTCGCGCCGATCCGCCAGCCGGGCATCGCGGCGCTCGTCGCGCACCTGCGTGACGCGCTGCCCGACTTCGTGCGGCCGAGACAGGCGGCGAACGGCGCGGCGGCCGGCGCGGCCGGGTCGCTGCACGTGGTCGCGTTCGAGCCGATGGTCGTGCGGTCGGTCCATTGGGATGCGGCTGCCCAGGTGCTGCACGCGCGGCTCGAGCAGGGGGAAGCAGGGACGGCCGATGTGGAAGGCGACGATGTGCTGCACGTCGCGCTGCCGCATCGCGCCGTGGCACCCGGCGCGGTCGATGCGCTGGCACGCGCGCTGGCCGGCGAATGGGGCGCGTTGCGCGCGCTGGCGGGTACCGTCCGGCTGCATGCGGGCACGGCCGTGATGCGGCCGCTGGCCGTGTTGACCGCGCAGCGCGCCGTCGTGCTGCAGACCGAAACGACGGCGCCGCAACCGCTGCCGCTGGCCGGCGGGCGCGAGTCGTTGCCCGCGCTGGTCGCGCTCGCGGAGGACACGCTGGCGCTGCTGGCCGAGTGGCTGCGCCAGGGCATGCGCCATCAGGGCGGCGGCGCGGTCGAGCGTGCGCTGGCGCAGGCCGCGCGACTGGAGCGCGCCGGCCTCGCGCACGCCGGGCGACTGCTGCGCACGCTGGCCGACGGCCTGCGCGGTGCGCAATCGGCGTCGATCCTGACGCAACTGGGTTCGCTGACGTTGCTGCTGCTGGGCATCGTCGAGCAATGACGGCATGACCGTCGAACGGGCGAGCAGTCGGCGCCCGACACCGCGAGCCATCGGGCAGGCTGCACGGCTCGCGGGATGAATGAACGAGAGGGCGTCATGGCTGCGTTGCGGCCATGGCATGCGGGCGCGGCATCGTGCCGCGTCGTCGATCCGAGTGAGAGGGAACGGATGCGTCGTTTTGAACTGATCGAAGGCAACTCCAGCAAGTTCTGGGAAGTGGAGCAGGAAGGCTCCGGGCTCAATATCCGCTGGGGCCGCATCGGCACCGCGGGCCAGAGCCAGACGAAGTCGTTCGCGGACGACGCGAAGGCGCGCGCCGCGCTCGACAAGCTCGTCAAGGAGAAGACCGGCAAGGGTTATGCCGAAGTCGCGGTAGCGGCCGGCGCCAGCATCGGCGCGACTGCCGCCAAGCCGCCGGCCGTCGCGTCGCCGGCAACCCCGGCCGCGGTGCCGCAGGCGCCGACAGACGCGGAACCGGCCGCGAACGCGCAACCCGCAGCGGCGAAAGCCGCGAAAGGTGCGGCGCCCACACCGTCGGCCCAGCCGGCGGCATCGACGCCGCGTTCAACGGTTTCCAGCGCCACCGCCGCCGCGCCCTTGCCGTCCACCGCCGCCGAAGGTTTCGACGCCCAGTGCGAGCGTGTCTTCGAGACCGTGCGCGCGCAGATCGCGAACGGCGACCTGAAGCCCGGCGAGACGTTGACGGTCGCCGTGATCAAGCGCCGCTACGACGTCGGCGACCAGGGCGCCGCGATGGCGCTCGACCTGCTCAAGTCGCGCCGTCTGCTGCATGGCTGGGGCGCGTCGGCCAGCGTGCACGAGCACGGGCAGGCAACTGCCGTGGCGCTCGGCGAGTGGTTGGCGTCCGAGGCGGCCGCCGCGCCGGCGCCCGCAGTACCCGCCGTCGCCGACACCGGCGCTCCGCCGTGGCTGATGCACGGCGATCCCGTGCGGCTGTCGCCGCAGATCCTGCGCGAAGCCTATGCGTCCCGCCGTTTTCCCGTCCCGGTGACCGTGCTCGACGTGCGCGCTGCGTGGCTGAAGATCGAAGGCAAGGACGGGTACTCGATCGACATCGGCGCGACCGACGCGGCGCTGCGCCCGGCCGCCCAGCGGATGCTCGACCGGCTGGCCGCGCGTACGCCGATCGCCGGGCCGGTGGCGGACGCGCAAGCCGACGCCGTGCTGTTCGCACTGGCGATGACCGTGGGCGACTATCACGGCGAAACCACGATCGGCCGCCCGGTCGCCGACTACCTGGTTGCGCAATACGGATTGACGGGCGCGATCGACGTGCTGCTCGACGCGTTGAAAATCCACGTGCACGCCGATTACGACCGTCAGGCGCAGCGCCGCCTCCATCGTTTCTCGACGAATGTCGAAGGCCCGGTGCGCGGGAGCTGGCGCGGGCCGATCGTCGGCGGCGAGGCGGCGCTGCGCGAGCATCTTGCCGCGGCGAGCGAGGCGGACTGGCAGGCCTGCGTCGACAGGATCGAGGCCGAGTTGCCGGCGCTGCACCCGACCCGCCAGCCGATACTCGCACTGTTGTTGCCCGATGTGCCGCAGCTGTCGAATGCGCTGGTGCGCAGGCTGAGCGCTGAACCCGACGTGCCCGAGACGCTGCACTGGATGCTGCTGACCGCGACCGATCCCGATGCGATCGCGGTGGCCGGGAAAATCCGGCCGAACAGCTATGGCCGCGAGTTCTGGGGAATGTCGCGGATGGTCGCGACCGTGCTGCGCGAGCGCGGCACGGCCGCGTTCGACGTGCTCGAACGCGGCGCTGCCGCCGACGAGGCGGGCGACGCGCTCGCCGCGATCGGCACACCCGACGCGGTGGCTGCGCTGGCGAAGGTCGCCAGCGGTTCGAAGGGCGCGCTCGCGCGCCTGTCGCTGTCGCTCGATCGCTGGCCGGTGGCGGGCATGGTCGCGCTGTCGCGGCTCGTGGCAGCGGGTGGCAAGGATGCCGGGCTGCTGACGCCGAGCCTCACGCGCCTGTTGCGCGCGCATGCGGCGCACGTCGACGGGCTGCGGCCGTGGCTCGACGCACCGGCCCAGGCCGTGATCGACAAGCTCCTCGCGCTGCTGGCCGGCCCGGCCGAGGTCGCATCGGCCGAGGAATTGCCGGGTGTGCTGGCCGCACCCCCCTGGCTTGCCGCGCGGCAGAAGCGGGCGGCTGCGCTCACGCTGGAGCCCCTCGAACTGGCAGCGGTCGAATGCTGGGACGAAGCGAAGCGCAAGCAGGCGAAAACGCCAGACCAGTGGGAAGTGAAGCGGCTCGCCGCGGCGTCGAAGGACACGATGACGCTGATCGACGGCCTCGGTTTCGACGCGAGCAAAAAATACTACGGGCCGCTCGGCGAGGCGGCGGCGAAGGCGATCCGGCACGGTGACGCGCCGGCGTTCGTCGCCGCGTGGCGCGCGATGATCGACGCGCGCAAGCGCGAGCGTTACTTCTGGTACTGGCTGCGCGCCGAATACCTGACGCTGTTGCCGGCCGCGGTGGCCGTCGACATCTGGAACGCGGTGGCAGGCGAACACAGCACGGCGGGCGTGACCCTGCTGATGGCGACCTTCGGCCTGCCCGCGTTGCCCGGCCTCATCGCGACCGTGCGCAACAAGCCGACCGAGAATTTCGGCTACGCGCTGAATTACGGCGCCGTCGAATGCGCGCCGATCGCGGCCCGCGCGTTCGCGAAGCTGAAGACCTTGCGCGACGACGGCCGTGCGTGGCTGCTCAAGTTTCCGGAGCATGCGGCCTGCGGCCTGATCGCACCGTCGCTCGGCAAGCCGGGCGAAGCGCGCGACTGCGCCGGCGCGGCGCTGCGTTTGCTGCAGGCGAACGGCCACGAGGCGCTGCTGATCGACGTCGCCTCGCGCTATGCCGACGACGCGGTGCCGCAAGCGGTGCGCGCCGTGCTCGACGAGAGCCCGCTCGACCGGTTTCCGACCAAGCGCAGCAAGCTGCCCGAATTCTGGCAGCCGCGCGGCTGGCGCCGGCCGGTGCTGAAAAACGGTAAGGCGCTGCCGGACGACGCGCTCGACCATCTCGGCCAGATGCTGACGTTCCCGACCGGTGAAGGCGTCTACGGCGGCATCGATGTCGTGAAGGACGCGTGCACGGCGGAGTCGCTGGCCGATTTCGCGTGGGACTGCTTCAACGCATGGCTCGATGCCGGCGCGCCGGGCAAGGAGGGTTGGGCGCTCACCGCGTTGGGCCTGTTCGGCAACGACGACACCGCACGCAAGCTGACGCCGCTGATCCGCACGTGGCCCGGCGAATCGGCGCATGCACGCGCGGCGACCGGCCTCGACGTGCTGGCCTCGATCGGCAGCGATGTCGCGCTGATGCTGCTCAACGGCATCGCGCAGAAGGTCAAGTTCCGCGCGCTGCAGGACCGCGCACGAGAGAAGATCGATGCGATCGCGGAAGCGCGCGGGCTGTCGTCCGAGGAGCTGGAGGACCGTCTCGCGCCGGATCTCGGGCTCGACGAACAGGGGACGATGCTGCTCGACTTCGGTCCGCGTGCATTCCGGGTCGGCTTCGACGAGACGCTCAAGCCGTATGTGCGCGAGACCGGCGCCGACGGCGTGGCCGGCGCGCGGCTCGCGGACCTGCCGAAGCCGAAGAAGACCGACGATCCCGTGAAGGGCAAGGAAGCGGTCGAGCGCTTCAAGGTGCTGAAGAAGGATGCGCGCACCATCGCGAGCCAGCAGGTCGCGCGGCTCGAGGTCGCGATGTGCGGGCGCCGCCGCTGGACACCCGAGGTGTTTCGCACGTTTCTCGCCGAGCATCCGCTCGTGCGCCACCTTGTCCAGCGCCTTGTCTGGGGTGTGTACGAAGTCGACGACGGCGGCAACTTCGGCGGCACGCTGAAGGCCTGCTTCCGCGTGGCGGAAGACGGCACGGCGGCGACTGCCGACGACGATGCATTTACGTTGCCGGAGGGCGCGACGATCCGCATCGGGGTGCCGCATGCGCTGGAGATCGCGCCGGCCGATGCCGCCGCATTCGGGCAGGTGTTCGCCGACTACGAGCTGCTGCAGCCGTTTGCGCAGCTCGGTCGCGACGTGTACCGGCTGACCGACGACGAGCGCAACGGGCGGCAGCTCGAACGCTGGAAGGGCGTCAAGGTGCCGACCGGCCGCGTGCTCGGGCTCGTCAACAAGGGCTGGCGGCGCGGCCAGGTCGAGGATGCCGGCTGCATCTGGTATTTCACGAAGCCGCTCGGCGCGGGCAAGGTGATCGAACTGTCGCTGGACCCGGGGATCTTCGTCGGGGCGGTCGACATGAATCCGGATCAGCAGCTCGGCGCGTTGCAGGCCGGTTCGCCGTCGAACTGGGGCAGCATTCGCGAACCCGATGCGCTGTCGACGCTCGACGAGATCTCGGCGAGCGAGTTGATCCGCGATCTGGAGGGGATGCGTGAGTAACACGTGACCATTGCGTGACCATCCACCTACATCCCATTCGACATGAAGACAACGATTGCCCTCCGGACGCTGGCCCGCATCGCACTGCTGCCGGCGTCCTTCTGGTTCGCCGGCACCGTATACGCCGCGTCCTTCAATTGCCATCTGGCCAGACAACCGGCGGAGCAAACGATATGCGCCATCCCCGAGTTGTCGAAACTCGACGATCAGCTCGCGATCGCGTGGTCGCTTGCGCCGCAACGCGTTGACCGGTCGCACGGCGACTCCGGCCTCAATGGACTGAAGCGCGATCAGCGCGGCTGGCGAAGCCAACGGGATGCCTGCGGACGAGACGTCGGCTGCCTGCGTACCAGCTATCTCCGGCGGCTGCAGCAGCTTTCCCAGCCCAACCCCGAAATCGTGCTCGACATCAACGACTTCCACTGGTCGCAAACCTGGACGCTCCTGGAGATTTCGTCCAGGCCGTTGCCGCGCAATCGCGGCGGAATCATCATGATTCACCTCAACCCGTATGCCGATGCGGCACGGCTGACGTTCGACGCGTCGTCGTGGAACGGTGAAAACAGCGGACGGGAATACAAGGCAGACGCCGTCGTGCGGGCCGACGGCAAGGCATTCCACGTGGGCGCCGACGGCTGCCAGCTCGATTTCGCCATTCACGGTGCGCAGATGGAAGTCGAACAGCGCGGTCAATGCGGGACCGTGCTCGGCCACGGTAGCGACGTGGATTTTCAGGGCACGTATATCGACGAGGAGCACGCGCCGAACAAAGGTTTCCAATTTGAATGACCGTCTGAACCGCACGTCTGCAAACCGACACGCCGACCGCCTCGGTCACGCCTGTCGCCCATTCGCCCGTTCCTGCCATGCCAACCATGACGCAGCTGACACCTGAACTCCTTGCCGTCCTGCACCGGCCCGTCCTCGACGAAACCGATCTCTTCACGCCGGACGACTTCTTCGAACTGGCCGAAGTCGACGAACTGCGTGCGCAGGCGCAGGACCGTCGCCGTGCCGACGCGATCCTGCACGCGTGTGCGGCCGAGTTGCCGGCGCTGCATCCGAATCGCGCGGCGTTGCTGGCGTTGCTCGGTGGCGCGATCGTCGAGGGTGGGGCCGATCCGCGCATCCTGTTTCCGGCCGCGCTGGCGAGGCTTGGGGCGTGGCTGCCTGAGCTCGCGCCGTTTTGCGCAAGGGCAGTCGAGGATGACGACGACGGCGCCACCGACGACGAACGGCTCAACTGGCATGCCGCCCGGCAACGGCTCGATGCGCTCGACGGGCGACAGGGCCGGGAAATCGATGCGTTGCGGGACGCGGTCGATACGCTCGTCCTGCCGCTGATGGCGATGCTGATGCGCGATCGCGACAATCACGGCGATCTCGTGGCCGACACCGCGCTGCAGGCGTTGCTGGAGCGGATCGCCGACAACGACAGTTTGCCGTTCGATCAGTTGCACTTTCTGTGTGCAGCGTCGGCGTTGAGCTACGAACCGGAGTGCGTCGTCGTGCTGCCGGCTTCCGGCACGGGCTTCGTCGCCAGCGCGCATGCGGTCAACAACACGTTCCATACGTTCACGCTGCTTCAGCGCCTGATCGGCGAACATGCGCGGACGCTGCGCGTCGGCAAGCCGATCGCGCCGAGGAGCGGCGACGAAGATCAGGATTCGTCGGAGTTTCACTGGCTGCAGGCGCATGCGTACGCGAACGGCGTGCTGGTCGACAACCTGGCGCTCGCATGGGGCGAAGCGCCGTTGCGCAGCCACCGCAAGCACGGTAAATGCGTGCTGATCGCGCTGGAGACGGAAGAGGGTATCAAGAGGAGCTGGAACGGCTTCAATGGCGCCTGCCATCCGGCGCAGAACTCGTCCGTGACGCTGGTGCGGTTCCTGACGCCGCAGGAAGTGGCCGCGTATCTGGTTTGATGCGGCCGGGCGAAATCGGCGTAGCGATCGCGGATGATCGACGGCGCCCGGTCAGCGGCTCCTGAATCCAGGCTGCGGTTGCCGGGCTTCGACCGGTGTCCCGACACCAGTCCCGCCGGCCCGTGCTCACGTAACCGGGCGACCAGCCGGCAGACCTGCCGGGTCGTCAATTCCAGCCGTTCAGCCGCACCCCCGAAGCGGACATTACAACTTAGCCGCTACAACAAAAACCACTGATAATTCACGTTATGTAAAATTGAATTCAGAGAATTGTCGCCATGATCCGGGCAATCACGGCATGGCTGCTCCCGGCACCTCGCGCTCGGCAACAGCGTAACAAGCCCGAAATCGCCTCCTTCGAAACGCCTGCCACGACCACGTGTTCTTTGTGAAGCCAGGCGTTACGAATGATCCGGTACAGATGCCGGATCTCCCGGGCGGTATCGCTCGACTCGCGCTCCAGCAGTTCCGCCAGAAAAGCTGACAGCTCCCGCAATGTCATTGATCGACACCGTTGCCTCCGCTCCACGACTCGGGCGCCGCCGCCTCCAGTAGGCTTGCCTGCGAATTCATCAGGCAGGGGTGCCTCTATTTGCTAGCCCCAATTTTATACGCGTGTAATCACGTGTAATTGATCACAAGGTGCGGTTCGCATAATTTCATATTCAAGCGAGTCCCGATATAGGCAAATCGCGAATAACTTGAGTTGCAGATCACTCAATATTTGCAAGTCAAGGCGTGAATGTGCTCGATTATTATTGCGGTGCGACGATCTTGCCATGCGCGCATCCTTCGAACCGAAACAAAATGGGTGAAAAAATGTCCGAGAATGTTCAATCGCTTACCAGTGAACAAAAAAATGCATACGGCGTGGTCGCGGCTCTTGCAATCGAGGAAGCCAACAAGGCAGCAGAACGTATTGCGAAAGATCACCCCGAGGTTTTCAATAAAGTCAAGCATGGAGAGCTGCTCTTCATTAATGCGGGTGGACCTTTCTCGTTTAAGGTGATCAATGAGTATCAAATTCTTGCCTTTAGTTGTCAGGCGCTTTCCTACGATGCAAGCCAAACTGCGATTACGCTTACAGTTGCAGGGAGCGGCGCGTTCTCGTCCTCAGCCAATCTTTCTTTTCTTCGGACGCTGAACGGCCAGACCCTTACACCGACGCAGTTGTTGACGTATGGAACGGCAACCTTCTCGCTTACCATTGGAGTGGCCGCAACGACACTTCAATTTACTGCGAGCGACGGAACCGTAATCGGAATCCTCTCTGGAAACGGGAATTCGGCATTTAATGGGAAGCCGTCGATCACCGGGACCGCTACCTTCAAGCAGGCAAATTAATTTATTGGTCGAATCAATTTGATTCAATGTGATTCGTATGGCGATCAAGTGAATTGCCGCATGTGATGTTAATTCCTCTGATCGCCACACCCATGATTCGTCGAGCACCTTGGCATTGCGCAAAAAACGCGAGCCAATACCGAACCGGAAAGAGGTTCATGGGCAACGAGACGTGCTTATATTTTGTGACGCCCTCTCCCGCCCAAGCGGAGACCTAGCAGAAAAATGGGGGGCAACGATTCAAGTCATGCAAAATCAAGAACGCGGGCCGCGGAATTTGTGCACCGCGTACGCCCTCGGTGCCGCTCCGCCTGCAGGATCAGGCCGGCTCCTGCCAAACATCCTCGTATCCCTGGTCATCGACGATGAAGCGCGTGCCGGGCGGCAACCGAAGGTACTTGATGACGAGCGGCAGCATTTGCTGAAGATGCTCCGTATGCACCGGCTGATAAAAGTCATCGGCGTCCGAGTATTCGCCGCAATGGAAATACCAACTGATGTTATCGTCCGGACGACGTTCCAGACGCGTGCCATAAACTGGCATCTGCCCCACAGTCGACGTCGCGAAGGCGACCATGTTCTCCACTGCCGTTTCTTGCAACCCGTATCGTTCGCATACTTCGCGCTGCATGTCCGCTATGGCTGTTTCGTGTTGTGATTCCATCTTTGCACTCCAGGTGTGCGTTCAGATATTCAAAATCTTCTTCATTGGATATGAAGGGCCTTTTTCATTGCGCGCGAAAAGCCCGACGCTTTGCCCCCTTGGGACCGAGAGCAATCTGGGCAATGCGGTTGTACCGCGGCGATTGACGTTTGCGCAGTGACGTCGTTGGCTCCGGTTCGATAATACTCGACCACGAGCGCATCGATATGGTCAGCAACCATCGTTGTGGCCGTTTGATTGCACGCCACGCATGGCTTGCCCTGCACTGACCTCGTCTGCGCCGGGGTCGGTCCGCATTGGGAGTTGCGCGAGTACGCCGTTGTGATGCCGGATTTGGGTTTGAACAAGGACTTGTCGGGGATACCCAGGGAGACAATCGGGACCGTATTCCCGTGACCGTCGATCGTGTTTGCAAGACCGTAAGGGTCGATCCAGGCGGCCGGATTCGGTGCATATCGATAGAGTGCCGAACCTCCCTCGATGCAGCTCGGGTCTTGGCTGATGAACTGCCCGATTCCATGGTCGAGATACCGGTGTCTGTTGTAGCAAAATCCGGTTTCTTCGTCGTAATACTGACCCTGAAGACGAATGGGCTGATCGAACGATGGCCTGTCGTTCCGCTGTATCGGCGTGTTGCTCGACCATGTGGCGTAACTCGCTTCCCACGCAGTTTGGCCACGCTCGTCGACAACGCGGACGGGCGCCCCATTAGGGTCGTTATGGAAGAAATAGACCGTGCTGGCTGGGCAATATGACGCCGGTTGCTGGCGCGTAGTCGACGTCGTGTTCGGAGCGGAATAGTCGGCGATCGCCGTGGGCGACCGTCTCTCATCGAGCGAAGGCGCGCTTCCGGGCTCGACACCGGCATGTTCTGGCACGAGTGGAGGTATGCGCGAGTCGATGGTTCGATGAACCACGGCGAGCGGCCGAAACGTATCGGGATAGTGAATCCAGTCCCGTACGTCCTGTCGGATCAGCACACCTTGTGTCTGGCCATTTTTCTCGTCTGACTGGTCGGAGCGCAGTTCGCTTGCGAGGACGTCGCCGTCCCAAAAGAATTGACGAACAGCGGTGTGGCTGGATTCGAGCCGGCGCGACGATGTGATTTTCCTGATCCGTCGGCGAAATGCGTCGTATTCGTACCGTACGCGGAGGTGATGATCGTCGTTGGCGTCGCCCTGCCCGGCGCGACGAGTCGTCAGCGTCTCGGCCAACTGCCCTGCAGCGTCCCACCGCAGCGTAATCTCCTGGTGCGCCGCGCGCTTGTGCACGAGATTGCCGGCACGATCGAATACGTAGTGACTGTCTTCGTGCACGCCTTCCCGACGCCATGCCGGCAATCCGGTTTCGCCTCGCAGCGCGCCTGACCGGAACACCCGGTTGTTGAGCAGTTCTCCGGCGGGGTCGTACATGAAGCGGCGTGTCGTGCCTGCGCAGTCGATATGCGCGACGACCTGCCCGACAGGGTCATATTGAAACTGCTCGATGCCGGTCCGGGAGTCGCGTCGCTCGATTAGGTCGCCGTTCGCGTCGTACGCGTATTCGATCGCGAACATTTCCCCGGTATCGGCAAGCAGCGCCTGTCGGGACAAACGTCCCTTGGCTTCGTACGACATTTCTCGTCGCAGGGCGTCACCCAGGCGTTCGTCGCGAATCTGGCCAAGTGCATCCCGTTCGATGACGATTGGCGCATGTCCATCGATCTCGATCCGGACGACCGCATTCAGTGCGTCATAGTTGTAACGAATCGACTGCTCGACGATTTCGCTGCCCGCAGCGAGGCGCGTTCTTCGTTCGATTCGATTACCGGTCGCATCATATCGATTGAAAAGCGTAAAGTCGTCGCCCTGTCGTTCCTCGACCAGCCTGCCGTCGTCGTCATATCTGAATTCGAGGTGCGAGGACGCGGTCGACGCGCGAACGAGATCGCCGTGCTCGTCGTAGTGAAAGCAGTCAGTCCGAACACCGTCGTGCCGGTCGGGATCAGGAATGCGTTTCTCGACGATTCGCCCTACTTCGTCATATCGATACTCGATGGCCTGGCCATGCGGGTCGACGCTACGCAAGAGTTCTGCGGTCGACCCGTATTCGTAAACGCGCGACTGTCCCCAGTAGTCGATTTCTTCAACGATCCTGCCGAGCGCGTCGCGCTTGAGCAGATAGGACTCTCCCCGTTCATTGACGACCTGGACGAGCTGCCCTTCAGTGTCATAGCGATACTGGACTTCAGTGCCATCGGGCTGAATCCGCTTCGCGATTTCTCCCAGCGTCGTATAGGCAAGGCGCGTCACATTGCCGAGCGGGTCGCGATACCGTAAGAGATTGCCATCCGGGTCGTAGCTGCAGTGAATCTCGCGTCCGTCCCATTCGATGGCGCGTACCAGTCGTCCGCAGGCATCTCTTTCGTAACGATTTTGGTGTCCCGCTGCATCGAGGGAGCTTATGACATAGCCTCGTGCGTCGCGTTCGTATTGCGTTCGGTGTCCAAGCGCATCGACAATCGTGGTCAGGTTGCCGTATCGGTCGTAACCGAACGTCGTAACGTCACCCTGCGGACCGGCACAGGACGTCACGCGACCGAGTTTGTCGTATGCATATCTGAACGTCGCCTGGGATGGTGTGGCGCGACTCATCAGACGACCGCGTGCATCCCATTCGTATCGAAATTGACGCCCCCCGGCCCCGGTCACGCAAACCGGCTTGTGATTGCTGTCGTATTCGGCTCGAACCGATCGACCGTCCGGCATGAACTGTGCAATCAGATTGCCATTCGCGTCGTATTCCCACCGAGACGTACGGCCCATCGGGTCGGTCTGCGTGCAGGTACGCCACTGGCTGTCGTAACGGTAACTGGTCATGCTGCCGAGGACATCTATTTCGGCGATCGGAACGTGACGTTCATTCATCTGAATGACGGCAACGCGTCCCATGGATTCGGTAATACGAGTTCCGTTTCGAGCGAGGTCGTATTCGAAGCGATAGTCGAGCACCCCATCGTCGCCCCACGCATGGTCGACACGCCACGCGCCGTCGGCACCTCGTCGATAGCTATAGTGAAACGCAACACCACTGGCACTGACGTGCCGAGTCATCCGATTGCCGCTTTCATAGTCGAAGCGGCGCGGATTGCTCATGGCATCGATTGCCGCGACGAGGTTCCGATCGCGATCGTGTTCGTAACGGACCAGCGGATACACGTGTCCGTCAGCGTTGGTCAGTGTCATCACCGCTGTCAGGCCGTGGTGTCCGTCAACGTCAACATTCGAACGACATTCGATGAGGCGTCCCGTCAGTCCAGCGACGCCATGTTCGACGATCCGTGACACGTGACCCGACGAACCGCGCTCGAACAGCCACGCATGACCGTAGAGGTCACCGATCCAGTCGAGCATCAGCGTCAGCGACGGCGCGTCGGATAACCTGTCGACGATCGTGTCCCACGGATGGTGCAACTGGAATCCGTATTCGATGCCCTCGCCTGTACGCAATACCAATTGGTTGTCACGAAAGTATAGCGCATGGCCGTACTGCCAGTCAGCGGCACGCGTTGCCCACCCCTCGTGCGTTGGAACTTCGTCGAATGCCGTGGCATGGTCGACAAAGTAGATCGCTGCGCCGATTCCGTCGTCGCGCGAAATGAGATTCAAATGAATGTCTGCCGGCGTACGCCATCCGACGCCAACCGTACCGACGCGTTGCGCGCGGCTCGCATAACACCGGTTCCACTCGAGAGGAAGATGTCCGGTAATCGTGAAGTCGTGCTGCGCGACGATGACTTCGCCGGTTGTGACATCCACCGGCTCGGCATGCAGGACGTTGCACTTCAGAAATCCAGGCTTCAGATGCAGCTTGTCCGCCAGCGTCTTCGCCCACTTCGACCCCTGAAATGCCTTGAACAACCCCTTCGCAGCCGCGGCCATGTTCATGATCGGTGGTCCGCCCACCAACACGGGCCTTCCTGCCGGAATCGGCAGCATTACCGAACTCGGCATCGACGGATAGGTTCGATCGGTATGCGCGCTGTTATGCGGTGGCGGCTCCATCCCGATCGACCAGCAACTCAACGCCTCCAGCGCCATGTAAGACATCGGGTCGTTGTTGGCGAGTACCGTCTTGCTGCCCATGAACGATTCCCCGTCATTCGAAGGTTCAACCTCCTCAGGCGGCGGCGCAAACGACTCCCCAAGCGGAAAATGCAACCCCGGAACGTGATACGCATGTGTCCCTGCGGTAGCCCGCATCATCCCGTTCACGAAAATCGGCCTGCCGCTGCTGCCACCTGCCCCGACGTTCGAGCCAAGATCGTCACTGATGCGGTTCTTGATCTTGTTGGCCTCGTTCGCGAGCTTTATCCCCTCCACGACCGTGTCAGGCAACTTGCCGCCGCCCATCAATTCATTGACCTGCTGGTTCGCTTCTTCGGCGAGGTGTTCCAGCTTCTTCACGTCTTCGGGATGATCTTCGATGTATTGAGTCAGCTTCTCCTGCGCGATCATCGTTGCAATGCAGCCGACCACGGCCTTTGCGGCCTGAATGTACTCGCGCTTGTCTAGCATGAACCCGACATGAGGATGCGGCAGGAACACCGGCGGCGTACCGGGCGTGACCAGTACAGAATGAACGTCTACGCCAACCACGGGATCGAGATGCTTAACAGCTAGAAGTGCCACGTTGTCGGCCCCCGCTCAACGCCCGCTACGCAACGCCGCGACCTTCTCGCTGAGCGCGTTACGCCGCCGGTCCTGCCCCCCCAACTGCGACACCATCCACTCGATCACCATCGGCAGATTGCTGTTCGCCCGCATCGGTTCGTCGACCATCAGCCCCGCATCGAGCGCATTGAACCCGGCCTCCAGCGCATGCTCGCGCTCCCCTGCCCGCTCCCAGCACACTGCGCTCATCCGCCACGCCTCGACTGTCATCAACCCGTCCTTCGCCGCGGTAGTCGACGCCGCCGCGCGCTCGTAGCAATAAGCCGAGTGTGCATAATCCTTGTGCGTCAAATGCACGCTCGCCTCGCCGAACAACCCGTTCGCAACGAGCTTGTGCCCTGCCGGGTGCCCGGCTTCAACCGCCCGCGTACCGCTGCTGGCCGCGCTCCGATACGCGTCGATCGCCTTCTCCCGATCACGCCACTTCAGATACGCGGCCCCCGCAATCAGATGCACGACCACGCACTGATCGAACCACTGCTCATGCTCCGCCACCTTCAGCGCCGCTGCGCGGAGTTCCTCCAGCCGAGCAGGGTTTCCCCCTTCGATCATCTCGGTCAGCATCACGAAATGCCGTCGAAACTCCCCGCTCGGCCCGCGCTCGCCCGATTCCGCCAACAACTCACGCGGCACGCTCGCCATCGAATACTTAGCGTGCACGACGCGCACGGCCGCGCGATGCCGTTGCATCAACGCAGCAAACGGCGCGATATCGATGCGAGGTACGACAAAGCGCACGCGCTCGGCAAGCTGCGGCGCGACTGCGATGATCGACAGCAAATCGTCCATCCATCGCACCCATGCCGCGTCATCCCTCACTTTCGCTGGCTCCAGCGCAAACACCATCGCTGGAAAAACATCCGGATGGTGCTGCATCAGGCTGTCGGTAACCGCGAACAGATACAGCACGGGATTCTTGCCGTCGTCATACGGCGGCTGCCAGTTTGCCAGCACCCCCTGCGCTTCGGACCCCTCACGCCGACTGTCATAGAACGCAATGAGCTCGTCCGTCAGCGCCTTCGCATAACCCGATTCATTGACGAACGACGCGCGCATCGTCCTGACCGCACACGAAGTCTCATCCTGCACCTGGAAATACAACCGCACGAGCTCCGCATCGGTCTCGTCGGTCTGCCAGATCATCAATCGCGCGTCTCGCTCTTTCGCGAAACTCATCCAGTCCGCATGCGCATCCATGAACCTGCGCTCCACCGGATTGTTCGGCTGCCAGTTCTGCATTCGTGCGGGCCTCCGTTACGGATTCAGTTTCAGGACAGCGCCTTCGACCGTGTGCTCCGCGGTCGCAGACGACGTCACCGTCTTGCCGTTCACGCTATGGGTATTCGTGCCGGTCGACCTGACGTCGACACCCTGGATCGTGATCGTGCCGTCGCTCTTCATCACGATGCTCGAATTCCCGCAGACGAGCGAAAGCTGATCGCCGGCGTTGACGGTCACCTGATGCTGTACGTTCGTCGTATGGTTCGCCCCGACGTTGACGGTGTGTTCGCCGCCGACCGTGTGCGTATGGGCTTTGGCGATCGTTGACGTTCGTGTGCCGATCTCTTCGGTATGCGCCGACGCAACCAGCGTCTTCATGTCCTGCGACGTCGTCTGATACATCTGTCCGACGTTCAGCGTCTTGGCTTCGCCGATCGTTTCGGTCTTGCCATGTGTGACCGTTTCCGTGTGGCTGCCGCCGATCGTCGCCTCGCGATCCGACGCGATCGTCACGGTCTCCTTCTTCCCGACCGTTCGCGTCCGGTTCCCGCCCACCCCATGCGTCTCATCCACGCCAATCTGCGCGACCCGGTTCTGCCCGATATTCACCGTCTCGTTCTGCCCCACACTCCGTTGCCGGTTGTTCTTCACCTGCATCGTTTCGTCGTTCCCGACCGTATGCGTATGGTTGTTCCCGACGGAAAGCGAATGATCGAGTTCCGTCTCCGCATCGAAATTCCGTTCCGCGTGCATCCACAGCTGCTCGGCGCCCTTCTTGTCCTCGAACCGGAACGCATTCGCATGGTCGGTCGTCCCGCCCGGCGACGATCGTGACAGCAACCCGCTCTGCGTCGCACTCCCCGGCAGTCCCCACGGCGGCATCTTCTCGCCGTTGAAAACCCGCCCCGTCACGATCGGCTCATCCGGATCGCCGTTCAGAAAATCCACGACAACCTCATCGCCCACCCGCGGAATCTGCACGCCCCCGAA